>JANMLD010000459.1:0-11684 GCA_031372345.1 Pirellula sp. | reverse complement strand
GGTCCGATACAAATGGCGTCGACGGCGGACGATCATTCGGCACATTCTCCTACAGTTCGCAAATTGGCTAAAACGCAAGGAAAACAAGGCTCTAGCAACTGCCTAGACAAAAAATGTGGTGGTGATCGGCGAGAAGTGTCCCTTTGTCCCTTATTATTGTCCCTCCTTTATTTATTGTACCCACCGCGAAAAAGGTTCCTTGCTGGCTTACAACCAAGTAAACATGTCCGAAGAAGCACTCGATGGTGCTATGCAACAAGCCGCTTACCAACGCGGGCGACATTTTACTCCTCGCGACAATCCGGAAGAAGTTATTGTACGCAACCAAGTGAGCCGAGGCCCATTGAACCCGTCAAGCGTTGGACTGCCGGCCGCACCTCAAGCGATTATGTCTGAGCTGAGCGATCCGATTACCAATCCCTAGGACCAACCCTTGCCCATCCTATCGGTCGCACTGCTCGGTATCATCGTTGTCGTCGCATCGATTCTTTGGGTTAAAATGTCAACGATGCAAACGCTTAGAACGTTTTCGGTGGCGTTGACCGTAGTCGAGTCGCTCCGCGACTCGAGTCCTTGAGGTACAAAACCCTTCAGCTACGAATGGGTTGGTCTATTGTTTTGGGGCTGCCGCTGAAGTGGGTTGCCGTTTGCAGGAGTTGCCAGCGTCTTCTTGATGGAGATGACGCTGGCGTGTTTGCATCGCGGATGTCCGTCGGCGGAGCGACGGACCACGTTATCACTTACCAAAATCACCTACGATGTCACCAAAGTCGCGGGTCATTAAGGCGACAAGCGTCTTCGCATCAATGCTGGCGGATAGGAATTGAATCGATCCATCCGCAAAAACGAAATTAGCGCCACCGGTGTGGAATGCATAGATTTCCGAATCGTTGGTGCAATTGATCATGCAACTTCCAACCATAGTCACTGCGCCGGCGTTACTTGTGTTGTTTTGAACCCCAGCGACATTCGCGCCGTCTACGCTAAATCCGCTGTTGATGTCCGCCCAGCCCCAACCATCAGCTGTAACATTAGTGCCGAGGGCGATATTCCCAGTTCGGGGGTTTATCGACTTTCGCCCAGAAACATACATAGACGGTCGACCGGCCGCTTCGGCGATAATAATGGTGTTTGATAAGCCGTCGGTGATGGACGCCATTTTAACTCCGTCAGGTCCTCGTCCCAACGCCCCCATCATCTCTTTGGTTCCCAAGGAAGGCAGGCCTGCGATCGTAAACGCCGAGTTCCGGATAGCGTTGAGTGACGCATAATCCGCAAATCCCCACACAGGCGAGTCTGTGCGTGAGTTGTTTGTAAGGGCACTGTACAGGCTTTGTGGCGGTAAGTCGCGCGTAGACGAGGCAGAGGGGCAGAGCATAGTCGGTATGTTCACCTTCGTCATCGGGTCATTCACCGCCGCGTACCAAGGTGTGTTGAAGGTATATCCGCTATACACGTTTGTCATTTCGATGTATGGCAAAATCATGGCCGTCCAAGACTGTTCGTTCCGAATCGGCGTTGTCACCGAGATGCGACTCGGTGGTAGCCTCTTGTGAGCGCTCTCGTAGTTATGCAATGACAAACCCAATTGTCTCGCGTTGTTACTGCAGCTCATCCGACGGGCTGCTTCGCGAGCCGCCTGCACAGCCGGCAGTAACAGGCCCACTAGAATGCCAATGATGGCGATGACAACTAACAATTCTACCAGTGTAAAGCCTCTACGAAATCGACTCATCAGATTCATTCCTATCAGTATCGCGAAATCCAAACACGCACGTAACGAGCTTGCGAAAGTCTAGGAAGGGCTTTGTTTTTTATGCTAAGACAAGATGAAAAGTACGTGAAGAAAGCGTTAAGATGCGAGTCATCCGGTTCTGCACCACAAAAGTGCTTTAGCGAAGCGCACTTTCGCGGATAGGCTGTGAATTTATACGCAGGATAGGCTGTGAATTTATGCGCAAGGTGCACAACTTTGTCGCCTTTTGCTCCGCAAAAGTGTGTTAGCGAGGCGCACTTTCGCGGAGTGAAAGGCGACAATATGCGTTAGAGCTGTAGAACTCGAAGGGCTTGCGATACCTGTCGCCAGTCCGTTGCTTTGGTCCATGTGCCTTGCTCAGCTTCCTCTACAGTATCGTTCGACAGATCCGAGATGTATTGCAGGCAGGCCTCCACAACATCGCGATCCCATTGTGTATTCATGCCGCTGCGTAGGATTTCGACCGCACGCCGTTGCTCCATCGCTGTTCGATAGACTCGAGACGATGTCATCGCATCGTATGCGTCGGACACGGCCAAGATCCGAGACATCAATGGGATTTCATCCCCTGCCAGCCGATGTGGATATCCTCCACCGTCGATACGTTCGTGATGATAGAGAACTCCGGGAAGCGCGAACTTGAGTTTGCCTAGCTCTTCTAGGATTCGGTGGCCGATTTCAGGATGCTTCTGGATGATTGCGAATTCCTCCGGCTCAAGCTTGCCTGGTTTGAGCAGCACGTGGTCCGGAATACCTATCTTCCCAATATCGTGCAAAACGCCAGCCAAATAGATCTCTTGGCAGGAAATCTCGGAGAGATGAAGTCGAAGGGCTATCTGATAACCTACGTTTCCGACCCGTTCGCTGTGTCCATGCGTGTATGGGTCGCGAGCTTCAATAGCATTGCTCATTGCTCGAAGCGTTCCCAGTACAAGCTGTTCACTCTCCAGAATGGAAGCGTTGCTAAAGCCGTCCGCCGACAAGTAGGCAGCAACCTCGTGAAGTAGCTCTGCATCGCCAGCTCCAAAACCCGCCTGACCCTCGGTGAGGTCCGCGGTTTTCGACGGCTTTCGCCGATTCATGGCAATGACGTATCCAATCGGTTCACTATCGCCGACGGGAACAACCATACACGATCGCAAAACCCCATTGATGAGCTGATATTCGATTTGGTTGAGTACGACCGAGTCGCCGGAACGCGGTTTTTGTGCACGTTTCAACAAAAGGCGAACGTCGTCCAAAGTCCAGCTTGGCTTTCCGCTGATCATCGATTCTAGACCGTGATTCTCGGCCGCCCGGTCCGAATATAAAAAGATGGCGATGGCTTCTGCGTCAATCAGATTCCGAAGGGATTCGATGGCTTGACGCGATTGCTGACCTACAGTTTTCTTTCGAATCGCCCGCTGAGCATTGAGTTGTCGCAACCAAGTGCGTTCACTTGTGTTTCTTTCCAACTCGCATTCTGCGTTAAGAATGGCTCGCTCTTGGTGGTCGATCTGGTGTTGTCGACGGATGGCTTCGCATGCCACTTTGATCAATTTCCTGCCCGAATCCGTGGGGGGCTCATTCGATCGTCCGATGGCATACCACTGTTCTCCTTCACGTCCCATAAGCGGAATGGCAAATACAGATCGATTACATCCTGCTGGTACGATCGATTCGCATTTTGACTTCGATGCGAGGTCCATTGCTTCGATAGCAAGTTTTGCGTCAGACTGCAAAGCCGCAATATAAGCGGACTGGACACTGACTTCCCGATGAGGTTCCATCGGACCTCGATAATAGGGCAAGCAGGCCGTACCCAGTAAATGGGCAAGGTCTTCGCATTGTCGCGTTACGCTTGCTGGGAATATCATAGAACGTTAGGGATCGAATGCGATTATGGCACGATGTTCGAGGATGGAAGGATGTTACTCGTAGAAGCGAATTGAAAAGGGGCATCCGAAACATAAGACAAGAAAGCATCCACAAACACTTTTTTTCAACAAACCACAACATCAGCTGCACGTCATTGGTTCGGACAATTGAGATCTAGAGGTTATTCCAGTTGTAACGTGGGTCGCACTCGCGATCTCTTCGCGTCCGAACGCCTCGTGAACGGTGTAGCCAAATCTCAACACCGCGGCGAAATTGATGCCAAAAACCACTTTTGCAGGTTGCAAAAAGGAAACGCTTCTCCGCACATCGTACATCCTCCTTGGAAAGATTGGATTGGTTCACCAACGGCGGAGGACCATAGTTTCCATGAAAAACCTTGGGGATACGGTGACAATAGCATCGTTTTTGGAGAATGCGTGCAACGTGCTTGAGAATTCGGAACGGAGTCTGCTTTGTTGATAGAACCCTGATGGCCTTCGATAGCCCCTCCTAAGTTCTTAACCTTTTGCAAAGTAACAAGTTGTGAAAATCAAAGCCCGCGTTGATCTTTCGAAACGATGGCGCTCCATTCTCTTGGCTTCATACCTGACTCTGCTGGGAGGTTTCGCCGTGAAACAACTGACTGCACAGGTTGACGAGCACACCGAATGGCGGCGAACGGTTCGAGGTTGGGAATACGCTCATGCCATACAGGCCAGTTCAACACCGGTTTTCGTTCCACGGAGTTTACCCTCGCCGTCAGCATTCGGGACGGCATATCAGTTTCATCGGATGCTATTGCCTATCGCAGTGAGCAGTTTCATCGTTACGTTCAGCTGCTGGCTCCTCATCGGGATTCCCAATCGTGGGATCGTCCGTCGTTTGGGATAACGGAAGTTCAGCCAATTTGTGGTCGTGGACAGCAATAAGCACCGATTGACGCGGTTTTCGATCATCATGGGTGCTATTGGCAAACGTTTCTAGCGATTCCCACGCCCTTCGTACCTCAGGGACGTGCCACACGGTCGGTAGGCATGCCACACGGTCGGTAGACGTGCCACATTGTTGTGATTCGGTAGATAGGCCACACTCAGGAAGACGCACAAATCGCTTCCGGGGAAAGAAACACCGTTCTCGCGTTTTTCGGTGACAACCAGCAACTTTGAGTTGGTCCCTGCCTTGCCCCCTTGCAACCAAGCGTCTGATTCCATCCAATTGGAAGAATGTATTAAGAAAACTTCAGACGTTGTTGCTTTCCACACTTGCCTCAAAAGCGCGCTCTTTTTGTCCATCATGAGTAAAAGCCTTTTTCAATTAAACAACCAAGTGGCCGTCGTTTTGGGGGGCACCGGCAGCTTGGGTGGCTCCATGGCCGAAGCTCTTGGGGCCGCCGGAGCGAGGGTTGCAATTCTAGGGCGCAGCGCTGAGCGAGGCATGCATCGCGCAGAACAGATTCGCCGCGACGGAGGCGAAGCCGTTTTTTACTCCGCCGATGCGTTGGATCGCGAATCGCTTGCACACGCCAGAGACATGATCGAAAAGTCACTTGGGCCGGTGGATATTCTGATCAATGCGGCTGGTGGAAATCAACCGGAAGCGACCTTGCAACCTGGCGATGATTTCTGTCATTTGCCAATCGATGCTTGGCAAAAAGTCTTTGACTTGAACCTCATTGGTGGGACGGTGTTGCCCTGTCAAGTGTTTGCAGAAACAATGCTGCTGCGCAATTCAGGCAGCATCATCAACGTTGCATCGATGTCCGGGATCATTCCACTTTCACGCGTTGTTGCCTATTCGGCCGCCAAGGCCGCCGTGATCAATCTAACGAAGTTCTTGGCTCGCGAATGGGCTGCCCGCGGCATTCGGGTGAATTGCATTAGTCCAGGTTTTTTTCCAGCGGAACAGAACCGAGGATTGCTTTACAACAAGGATGGTAGTTTATCGCCTCGTGGCCAACAAATCATCGACCACACGCCTTCAGGCAGATTTGGATATGGTCATGAGTTGGCTGGTGCGACCATCTTTTTGGCTTCCTCCACGGCATCCTCTTTCGTAACCGGTCACAATTTGGTCGTCGACGGCGGCTTTTCGTCTGCAACGATCTAAAGTCCAATCGCAGATTGGTTTTTCAACTCCTCAACTTTCCCTCTTGGAGAAATAATGGTTCAGCTTAGCATACGCACCGATTCCTGTGATCTGGATTTTCTATCCTTAGGCGCTTTGGTACATCGATTGGATCCAGGGATCATCCCCTTTCGAAAAGCCAAGTCCTTTGATATTCACGTCTCAGGTGGTGAGTACAACGTGGCGGCCAACCTGTGCGACTGCTTTGGGCTCAAGACCGGTGTGGCTACGGCCATGGTGAACTATGGCATAGGCGAAATGGTGCAAGCTCGTGTTCGCGAAATGGGCGTGAAGCCCTTTTACAAGCACTTCGAGCATGACGGCGTTCGCGGCCCGAACATTGCAACCGTATACAGCGACCGCGGTTTGGGCGTGCGGCCACCCGTCGTGTTTTATAATCGTGCCAACGAGGCAGGCGGAATGCTCAAGCCTGGCGACTTCGATTGGAAAACCATTTTTGGAGCTGGCGTTCGCTGGTTTCATTCTGGCGGAATCTTCGCGGCTCTTTCGTCAACCACGTCCGAGTTGATTGTGGAGGGCATGCTAGCTGCTAAGGCTGCCGGTGCGGTTACATCCTTTGACTTGAACTACCGCGCCAAACTGTGGGCGACCATCGGCGGTGCCGCCAAAGGCCAAGAGATGATCAGCAAGATCGTCAAGAATGTCGACATGCTGGTAGGCAATGAAGAAGATCTCCAAAAGGGACTCGGTATCGAGGGGCAAGACGTCGAGTCCAAGACGGCCCTGGATCCAGATTCGTTCTTCAAGATGATTGAGCGTGCCGTGACGAAGTTTCCGAATGTGAAAATGGTGGCTACAACACTGCGCGAAGTCCACTCGACGAACCGCCATGACTGGGCAGCCGTGCTTTGGTACGACGGCCAACGATACGTTAGCCCAACCATTTCGCTGGATGTTGTCGATCGCATCGGAGGCGGCGATGGTTTCGCGGCAGGTCTTATTTATGGTATGCTCGAAGCCAAGGAGCCGGAACAAGCGTTGCGTTTGGGTTGGGCACATGGAGCCTTGCTTACGACATTCCCCGGCGATACGACCATGGCGAAATTGCCCGAAGTCGAACAACTTGCTAAAGGTGGATCGGCCCGCGTTCAACGCTGATCCGCTCCCGTAGGGCAGGCTGCCAGCCTGCGTTTTGGTAACACAGGCTAGCAGCCTGTGCTACGGGTGCGATTTGACTGCTCGACGAGTGTCGCGAATAGACTTGGAGAATTTGATGAGCAATGAAACGGTTAGCGATAGGATTTACTCCATGCCGATGGTTCAAATTCTCCACAAGGGGCTTGCAACATGGGTCAGGGAAACCGCTGCGTTGTGCAATGCGGATGCCGTTCAATGGTGCGACGGTTCCCAGGAAGAATGGGACCAGCTTACGGCCAACTTGGTTGAATCAGGAACGTTCATACAGCTTAATCCCGAGCTTCATCCAAATTCGTTTTTAGCCCGAAGCAATCCGTCCGATACAGCTCGCGTCGAGGACAGGACCTTCATTTGCTCGCTTCGAGAAGTGGATGCCGGCCCGACCAACAATTGGGAGTCTCCCGAGTTGATGCGTCGCAAACTGATCGATAAGTTTCGAGGTTGCATGTCGGGTAGGACGTTGTACGTGGTCCCTTTTTGTATGGGACCGCTCGGCAGCCCACTGGCCCTGATTGGTGTCGAATTGACCGATTCGCCGTATGTGGTGGTTAACATGCGGATCATGTGCCACATGGGGGCGGACGTCTTACAGAAACTTGGGTCTGATGGCGACTTCATCCCTTGCCTTCACAGTGTCGGCAAACCGCTCTCGGATGGCGAGTCCGATGTGCCATGGCCATGCAACGACGAAAAGTATATTGTTCACTTCCCCGAATCGCGCGAGGTCTGGTCGTATGGAAGTGGCTACGGAGGAAACGCGCTCTTAGGCAAAAAGTGTGTCGCGTTGAGGATCGCCAGTGCGATTGCAAGAGACGCCGGTTGGATGGCAGAGCACATGTTAATCATGGGGCTCGAGTCGCCGGATGGCGCCAAGACGTATTTGACAGCCGCATTCCCCAGTGCCTGCGGCAAGACCAATTTGGCGATGATTGTTCCGCCTGAGAGCTATTGCAAGAAAGGTTGGAAGACAACACTGGTGGGAGACGACATCGCGTGGTTGTGGCCTGGAAAAACCGGCAAGCTGCATGCAATCAATCCAGAAACCGGCTTCTTCGGCGTAGCACCTGGTACTTCATGGCATTCCAATGCTGCCGCCATGCATGCGATGGCCAAGAACACGATTTTCACCAATGTTGCTTTGACTGATGAAGGAGGCGTTTGGTGGGAGGGGCATTCCGAGCCGCCAGCGCATTTGATCGACTGGACAGGACGGGATTGGAGTCCGGGTTGCGGTCGATTGTCTGCTCACGCCAATTCGCGGTTCACGGCGCCAGCTGGCCAATGCCCCAACATCGATCCCAAATGGCAAGATCCAGATGGCGTTCCCATCGACGCGATAGTCTTTGGCGGCCGGCGACCGACAACCATGCCGCTCGTCTTTCAAGCTTTCGATTGGACGCATGGTGTTTTTTTGGGAGCGACGCAGGGTTCTGAAACGACCGCTGCGGCCACAGGTAGTGTTGGGATGGTGCGGCGTGATCCGATGGCCATGTTGCCGTTCTGTGGCTACAACATGGGGGACTATCTCGGACATTGGCTGAACATGCGAAAGAACATTAATCGCCTCCCGAGAATCTTCCATGTGAATTGGTTCCGAAAGGACACCAACGGCAAGTTCCTTTGGCCAGGATTCCGAGAAAACCTGAGAGTCCTAGAATGGATCGTCAAACGCTGTCAGGGGAAAATTGCCGGGCATGAAACTCCGATTGGATGGACGCCAGACTGGAAAAGCTTCTCAACGGAAGGTCTGGAAGGCTTTTCCAAAGAGCAGTTTGACGCCGCCATGCTCTTCCGACGCGAGGATTGGTTGGCTGAAATAACGAATCAAAACGACTTTTTCCTGAAATTGTATCATTCCATGCCGAAGGAATTGATGTGCCAGCGAGAACTGCTCATGGCCCGAATGGCTTAAAGCGACACTTGTAGACGAGCGAGACCCTTCGCTCGGTGGATCCAACAGTAGACGAGCGAGGCCCTTCGCTCGGTGGATCCAACAACTGAGCGAGAGCCAAGCGCACCCACAAAACGAACCATGTGGCGGTCCGATAGCTCACCCGTTGAGATAATGGATTCATGGACTATTTTGCTTGTCGTTCGGTACAAGTCGATTTAGCCTAGTAATTCGCCGAAATCCGTCACGAATTCGATCTCTTTGTTTTTTACTACCTCATCCAAATGCCCATCGAATTCGCTTGCTCAAGTTGTTCAAAACAGGTCCGAGTGCCTGACGGGAGTGAAGGCAAAAAATGCAAATGTCCAGAATGTCAAACCATTCTGAACGTGCCAAACGCCGAGGCCGAAGCGATCGAAATCAAACTCGAGGTCCCTTGCCCTCGCTGCGATTTCGTTCTGGTCTGCGATCCGTCCTTGGAGGGAACGCGCGGACTATGTCCCAACTGCAAACTCATCTTCACGATCGAGCCTCAGGGGGCGAGCGAGAATGCAGTTCACGAAACAAGTTCGCAAATGACTTTTGCGTTCCAGTGTCCGCATTGCAAACAACTGTTCGAAGGCAAACCGGGAATGGAAGGTCGCAACGGAAAGTGCATCCATTGCAAAAACGTGTTTGAGATCAAGAAGTTCATTGATCCCGCAGCGCATGCCACTCCGAAGCCAAAGAAGACAAGCACAAACGCCTCTTCTGCTCCGCATTTAGCCCAGCCAACGCTAGCCACCAATCCCACGAAGCCTGTGTCGCGGAAACCTACTGTTCGTGCTACGTCGACACCACAAGCAACCGCTCCATCCGCAAACGAGGATTGGCTCGGTTCTCTGTCCGTGCCAGCGGCCAACGCCAATCCGTCCAACGCTGCGATGAATCCTTACGCGGTTTCTGCAACTGCGGCCAATTACAGTGCACAACCCAGCCAGGGCCTTTCTGGCGATGCCACGTCTGTTCGCAACTTTCATTTGGCCCATGAGTCCGCGATCAAGGGATTTGGGCTTTTATACGCGATCGGGGCCGGGTTCTATATTCTATTTGCGGTTGCGGCAGCGATTTTCAGCGTTTTCGCCTTCGCTGCGTCGAACAAGGATGCGGGCCAAGCAATTGGAGTCGTGACGTTAATCTATGCGGCCGTGTATCTCTCCGTTGGAGTCTTAGTTGCCCTCGTTTCGCACGGTCTCTATAAGCTTTCGGATGTTGGCAAAATAGGTGGAGCCATCTTCAGCGTGTTGAGTTTGTGCGGCATTCCTATCGGTACTTTGCTGGGAGCCTACATGCTCTATTTGCTGTTCTCCGAAAAAGGCAATTTTATTTTTACGCAACATTACCGCTCAATCGTAAAACAAACGCCTCATATCCGGACCCGGACCCCCATGTTCGTATGGATTATCTTGGCGTGTTCAGGGCTTTTGATTGTGCTTGGCGTATTGTTAGCCGTTGTGGGGATGGTCGGAAGTAGTCGCTATTAAATCGTGCATGTGCGACGACTGTTTGAGACGTCATCGACTTTTCAAAGGGTTGTGGAGTTGCGTCTCGGAGAGACGCAACTACGTGAGTTGCGATTGCCACCATAGCAACGCCGCCCCAGTCAGGACACGATAGATTGCAAAAGGGGTAAAACCGTGCTTGCGGACCCATGTCATGAACCAAGCAATCACGACATACGCAACAACGAAACTCGTGATAAGGCCCGCAGCCAAAGAAATCCATTGTTCGTTGGAGGGAACCCCGTCGTTGAGCAGGTGCTTCAGCAGTCTATAACTGGCAGCAGCAATCATAACTGGAATCGAAAGAAAGAAACTGAACTCCAACGCCGCGCTCCGCGACAACCCCATCAATTGGCCGCCAGCAATCGTCGACATCGAGCGACTCGTCCCAGGAAACGCAGCCGCCAGAATCTGAGCCAAACCGATCACAATCGCTTGCTTCAAATTCATATCATCCATTTTTTCAGTCGAAACACGTGTGGCGCAATAGCGATCGATGGCATACATGGCGATCCCGCCGATGATCAAAACGATCCCGATCATTTTGAGGCTCTCAAGGTTGTCGCCCATGAATTTCTCCATGAATTTATCGATCAGGAAGCACGGTATCGCGGTCACGAAAAAGCTGATAAGCACCAAAACCAGCGGGTGCTTAAGCCACGCAGTGGTGCGTCCAACACTCGCATTATCTTCCCTTCCCATGTTGCGAAAGGATGCGACAAAACCGGCCAGCCGCTTCCAGAAATAGACGATCACTGCCAAGATTGCTCCCAACTGAATGAAGACGGTAAACATCTTCCAAAAACTGTCGGTCCGATCCAGCTTGAGAAGTTCTTGTGCAATGACAATGTGCGCGGTCGAACTAATCGGAAGAAACTCGGTCAATCCCTCGACGACACCCTGAATAATAGCGGCGATCAGGTCGGTCATGTGAAAATTCAAGTCGAAGGAGGAATGGAGGAACGGAGGAACGGAGGAACGGAGGAATGGAGTAATGGAGAAGAGAAGTAATGGAGAAATGCAAACGTATGGATTGTCTTAGCACGCCAACGCATGCCGAGAGTCGATGCGGTTGCCACGAATCACTTGTTAAGCAATTTGCAATACGACCCTACGGATTGTAAGGATCCTATCGGTTTTCCCCACCATCGTTGCATTTGCTGGCCCGTTCGAATGACAACGGGAGGGCGAGGCTCCTGCCGAGCTGGCGTCGCAATGGTTCGGCAGGAGCCTCACCCTGGGATGATGAATCTTGACGTTGCAAGACCAATTTTTGTACATTGCTCAGCTTAGTGTTTCATTGCGCGATTTTTGAGTGTGCGAATTCAAGGAGGGTTTTGCTATGATTGCAACGGCG
>JANMLD010000444.1:0-6935 GCA_031372345.1 Pirellula sp. | reverse complement strand
GTGGTTATATCCGCAGCCAGACTGACAACTGACAACCACCCCTCACCAACCCCTCCGCGCAATCCGCTCAGCAACAGTTCTTCCGATACTCAAAGCCGCCGTCGCTGCCGGCGAAGGTGCGTTGTTCACATGAATTGCACTGTCCGATTCCGTGATCAAGAAATCGTCCACCAACAATCCCGAGGGCAAAACAGCTTGCGCTCGAACACCCGACGGAGCAGGAACCAAATGTTTTGCTTCTATCTCTGGCATGAGTCGCTGAAGTGCCCTCACGAACGCAGCCTTACTAAACGACCGCCACATTTCGCCACACCCCATCTTCCAATGTTTGCCAGCCATTCGCAAAAACCCCGAATACATAAGACTCTCCGCCAGATCGCGCGCGTTGATCGTGGTTCGGTGATACCCTTCTCTCGCGAAAGCAAAAACAGCGTTCGGCCCGCACTCGACTCCGCCTTCGATCATGCGAGTAAAATGAACACCAAGGAATGGAAACTCGGCATCCGGCACAGGATAGATAAGATTCTTGCAAAGAAACTGGGCCTCGGGTTTCAACAAAAAATACTCACCGCGAAAGGGAATGATCTTGGCGGTAGGTCGATCTCCAGCCAGGGAGGTGATGCGGTCCGAGTACAGACCGGCGCAATTGACAATCAGCCGCGCCGAGATGGTTTGCCAAGTGGATTCAACAGTGACGAACCCGTTCCTTTTTGGCTGAATCGAAATGACTTTAGCGTTGTTTTCAATTTGGCAGCCCTTGGCGTTAAGCAGCTCGACCAATCGGTTGCAAACTTGTTGGTAGTTTACAATTCCAGTTTCGGGAACATGAATCGCTCGAATCCCAGCCGCATGTGGTTCGAGTTCACGCAGTCGCTCCTGGTCGATGATTTCGCATGGCACTTGGTTGGCAATTCCTCGTTCGTGAATGCGATCAAGAGCTGGTAGTTCGTTTTCATTGACAGCGACGATAACTTTACCGCAGATATCGTGTTCGATCGCGTACTTCTCGCAAAACGCTTGTAGTTCCAGTTTCCCGGCACGGCAGTTAAGGGCTTTTTGCGAGCCAGGTTTGTAGTAGATACCAGAATGCAGAACGCCCGAGTTTCTGCCAGTCTGATGCGAAGCGACGGCAGCTTCTTTTTCCAGTACGAGTATTTTCAAATCGGGAAGTAAATTCGCGAGTTGCCACGCGGTAGCAAGCCCAACGATACCACCACCGACGATACAAACATCATTCATAAGCTAAAGGCTTAAGTGTAGCACGGCGTTCCACGCCGTGATTTGCGTTCTGTGATTCCCTGCCAACTGACCACCCTCAGCCCATCCGAGCAGCCAGTTCTATTTGCAATGCATCCAGTTGTCCGCGAAGTTCTTCGAGTGGTTGGGTCAAAAGTTGGAGCATTGTCGTTTCGGTCTGTCCTAGCAATCGTTGGATCAATTGTATTTGACCAGCAACCCGTCCCTCTTCACGACCTTTTTCAATCCCACGTTGTTCGATCGAAGTAACATAAGGCATTTGATTTTCCTCTTCTATTTTTCTTAGTTCGCCATCGAATTCGATAGCCAAATCGGTTGGCAAATCCATCATCCAGTCTATCACACGGAATAGTCCACGCACATCCTCGGCCGACATCCCCCGCGAATACATCGGACGCAATAGGCGAATTTTCCATGCACATCGATCCCGTGGGCTGCCTGCCGTCCGCATTGTCATTAAGTGAGCCAGCACCACCGTCGCGAACGGATTGTCCGACTGTTCCAGGTTATCGATTTGGTCCCCGAAATCGAGCAACTTGAGGGTTGGAAACTCGAATTCGATGCGACAGCCAAACAAGTCTTGTTGGAAACGATTTGGCCGCCAATTCGGATCGTCGTCCCCTAGGACAGCCAAGCTGACCAGGGGGCGATCGTACTTGTCACGAATGCGATAAAAATAGACAAACATTCGTTCCGCAAAGTTCGCGGCCGGTTGACTTTGGATTTCCAGATGAATGAGCAACCATTCTATCTCGCCGGAGAGCAGGCGCACCTCGACCAGCTTATCAACAGTCCGCTGTCCGACATCGCTTTGCGGAGCGATCTGTTGAAGTTCCTTGTCGAGCATTTTCGGCGGAACCGACCAATCGATGTGAGCCCACAGCACAGGAAAGCACAAAGCCATGAATGACTCAAAGTAGCGATCGAGGGCCTCTTTCCAAGGACTATCGTATTCTGTCATGGTGTAAACCGTCTAAAAACGAATGGCAGATAATATCCAACAGACTCTGGATTCGTGCGACCGTAACTGGACCCGTGAGAATTCAATGCAGCTTTGAATGCGTTCATTGTGCCACTTTTCATTATGCCAATCGCCAAAAAAACAAATACGCATACGAAAGCACGGCGCATTAACGTTCTTCAAACGCGCATTGTAGCACGGCGGATTCCGCCCTGAAAACGGAACAAGGGTAGTTGAGCGAGGCCCTTCGCTCGAACAATTCCTGACAATCTAAGCGAGAGCCCCGCTTAGCCACAGAATCGAAAGAAAGAAAAGGCAGCATGCCTGTTTTAAGCGTCGAAATGCTTCGAGCATCTCGGACGACATAGAGAACGGGTGGTTTCAAACTTTGAACCAACAACTAGCCCGACTCCCGACTCCCAACTCCCCACTGACAACTGCCCACTGACAACTGACAACTGACAACTGACAACTCCTAATTGCTAGCCACGAAAAGTCACAGAATACACAAAACGGGGACAATGCAAAAATCTTTATGCGAACCGTCAGTGAGTCAATTTCGGCTTTTGTGCCCTATGTGGCTTTTTGTGGCTAGTCATCGGCGGTTCTCGCACGGGGGAAATCTCACTGCCCGATAGCATCTAGCCTCCAGCACCAATCGCTTTCATCCGCGTTTTTGCGATTCGGGTTTTCAAATTTCAAATTTCAAATCTGCTATCCGTTCCATCAACTACCCACTACTCACTGCCACCCCTGAACCCTGAACCCTGACAACTTATCAGCAGTCGTTGCATTACGAGTTGGCCCGCTCGAAACTACTTGGCTTCAAAGCGGGAACGGAGAAGTCCTCGGAGATCGTCTGCCATTGTTCGTAGCTCCTCAATCGACTTCGACCGAAGATCCGCTTCGCTCGATTCAAGCTCTTTGAGAATCGACTGGCAAGTTCGAATCACGCCGATGTACTCCCCCTTCTCGAGCCCCTTCTCGATGCCTTCTTGACGTCCTTCAAGGAAATATTGTTCTGCGATCGTTGACATGAGTGCTGGTCCTTGGCTTGGAAAGGATTGTTTGATGGCTTCCATAAGTTCTTGGCGATCCAATTTAGGGGCTGTGCGGGCTTGGTAGCTTCTCGTCTGGCATGATTGAAACAGTATACCAAAGCAGAACAACTCAGCCTGCGAAGTAGCACCAGACAATGCCAGGCATCCGTGCAATCTGATCGAGAGCCTCGCTCAGCCACAGAATTTTGAAGAGAAACAGGCGCGATACCTGTTTGGAGCGTCAAAATGCAGAATGCATTTCGAACGACTTAGACGAAATGGTCTGGTACCCACCGGGTTCATCCCAGCAAGTGGATAATAAACCGCACCCCCCCCATTCCTGTCGGTTGAGCGGGAGCTTGTCTCCCCTCAACCATGTTTTGGCGTCCTAACCAACACGCGTCGAAGCACACACCCGGCTGTGTGAATTCACGTATGGAAGATCCCTCAACCCTCAACCGCCAACCGCCAACCGCCAACCGCCAACTGTCAACCGCCAACTGTCAACTGCCAACTGTCAACTGTGAACTGTCAACTGACCATGTCGATCACGGTGCCGGTTCACGAAGCGTTCGCCTTACTATCGCTTGGAGCGTTGCCAGGAAGTCACCTGCTTCAATCAAAGCTTGATACTCGTCTTGTTCCTGTTCGCTTAGACCGCCTTCGTTGGACTGTTGAGCAAGGTACTCAATCCGGTCTTGCAAATTGGGGGCCGCCGTAAGCCTCGTGATCGCTTCCGCTGTTGACGGGGACATCGTACGAAAGATCGGTTCGAGGAACTGGCCGATCAGGCTTTCGGTGGTTGCATTCATTGGATCTTAGCTCTTGCGGGGGAAGAAAGTTATCAGTTGGCAGGACCGGAGTTGTCAGGATAGGAGTTGGCAGTTGCCAGTTGCTGAAGACTAATTACTGACGACTTTCGTATTCTATCATCGATCGCGCCGTAGCGGCGGGTTTGATCTAGGTTAACGCAATGAGGGTCGAAAGGCAGAATTCACTTCGGACGACTTTCAAAATGACTTCGCTACCGCTGGGTTCATCCCAGCGGGGCGATAATTGACAGCTACCAAAAAATGCGTCAGCACGGGCTCTCCGTCGGTTTCATACCGGCGGAAGCAACGTCTCAACCGCCCGGCAGCTTCAAAATCCGGCCCGAATCAATTCTCCCGATACTCAATGCAACGGTCGCTCCCAACTCCGAACTCCCAACTGCCCACTGAAAACTGCCAACTGAAAACCGAAAACCGAAAACCGAAAACTTCCGATTCCCCTCGGACAAGACATGACTGTACAATTAACTATCAATTCTGGCTTGGAAAAGTCGGGCGTGGGAATTTGCTCAAGCAAGATTAATTATGAACGCAAGCGTAACTGTCTCATTACCGAACGAATTATTTCTAAAAGCGGAGGCATGGGCGAAGCAATCTGGACGACCGGTGGCGGAATTTCTTGCTGAGGCGATTGAGCATTCGCTTGTGCCGTTTGCATCAAATCCTGAGGCGATTAACGAGTGGACAGATCAGAACGTCCTAGAGCAGCTAGATAGGCAACCTTTACAGACCGATGACGACCGATTCAGTGGATTACTGAGGCAGCAATCCGAGGGTTTGCTATCGTCGATCGATTCCGCCGAATTGCAGCAACTCATTAGGACGTATCAGCACTCGATGCTGATGAAGTCAGTCGCATTGCGTGAAGCCGTCCGGCGTGGCTTACGTCAGCCGCCAGGGCCGTGATTTGCGTTTTGCGATTTGAAAACTGAAAACTGAAAACTGAAAACTGAAAACTGAAAATAACTCATGCCAACACTAACCACTTACCCATCATTGATGATCGACGAATCGGGAACGGCACGTATTCGAGGCACTCGTTACAAGGTTCTGCATTTATCTGCTGAGCATTACGAACATGGTTGGACTGCAGAAGAGTTATTGCGTCAGCATCCGGATCTACTTCCCGAGCAAGTGTACGCGGCGTTGGCTTACTTTTACGAGCATCGAGAAGCGTTCGTAGCAGAACTGAAACAGGAAGCAAGTAATTTGAGGGAACAAAACCCGACATCCTTAAGCCGTGAAGCGTTACTAAAACGGTCCGCTTCGCCACGTAGGTAAGAATGGCAAGTTCGTTACTAATGGATGTTCACATACCGAAATCGATTACGGATGGAGTGCGCAGGAGCGGAGTGGATGTAGTCACGGCACAGGACGAGAATGCAGGTCTGGAAACCGATGAAAATTTGCTGCGGCGGGCGGTAGAACTGAAACGACTTTTGTATTCACAGGACGCCGATTTTTTAGAGATTGCAACATTGTGGCAGGCAGATGGGAAGACCTTTCCCGGAATTATTTACGGTAGTCAATTAGGTTGCAGCATTGGTAGGACCATCGAAGATCTAGAACTGATTTGCAAATGTGCGACTCCATCCGAATTGGAATCAAGAGTCATTTTTTTGCCGCTGTCTTGAAAGACTAATGGGCGTCCGAGAAATCCGGTGAAAAAGTGTAGCACGGCGTTCCCCGCCGTGATTTGCGTTCTGCGATTCCCTGCCATCTGCCATCTGCTATTTGCTATTTGCCTCCTGACAACTAACAACTGCCAACTGACAACTGACAACTGACAACTGACAACTGCCGACTGACAACTGCCGACTGACAACTGCCAACTGACAACTGACAACTGACAACTGAACACCACCGTCGCGAACGGATTGTCCGACTGTTCCAGCATATCGATTTGATCCATGAAATCGAGCAACTTGAGGGTTGGAAACTCGAATTCGATGCGACAGCCAAACAAGACTTGTTGGAAACGATTTGGCCGCCAATTCGGATCGTCGTCGCGTAAGACTGCTGGAGCGGCTTTGTGGCTCCACCCTGGTGCGTTTCGATTACTCAGTAAAAATTTGGCAACTCGCCTCGCTGTCGTTTGGCATACCAACTTGTTTCAATACCATCTGGCCGATAGTTTTTAGGTGGTCTCAGTTGCTCAAGGTTTGGCAAGTCTTCGGGAAACCCTGTCAATTGCTGATACAATGTGGCATCTCGTTTCCTTGCAAGATCGACGATACGAATCCACATAATCACGCATGAGCTGTGTCAGCACTCCCAATTCAAGTTGCTCTGCGTGGCTTAGCGTCCTTTGAATGTCCATATCGATGAGCTCAAAGCGCCGTTTATTCAATTCGGCATTCCACTCTCGCGGTTCTGGGAACAGAAAATCCTCTCCCAAAGCTACGCGACCGAATAGATTCTGAACCTGCTCATTGTCAGCACCTGAATCGAGAAGAGTAAGCTTGACGGCTTGAATGGCAGCGCGGCTAAAATCCATGGTGTTGGAATTGGACGTCAACGACTGCCCACCCTCAACCCATCCGATCAGCCAGATCCTTTTGCAGAGAATCGAGCTTTTCGTGAAGTTCTTCGAGTGGTTGGGTTAAAAGTTGGGTCATAGTCGTTTCCGGTTGTCCCAGCAGGCGTTGAATCAATTGTATTTGGCCAGCAACGCATCCCTTTTCAATTCCCCGTCGTTCGATCGAAGTAACATAAGGCATTTTGTTTTCCTCCTCTATTTTTCTTAGTTCGCCATCGAATTCGATAGCCAAATCGGTTGGCAAATCCATATTGGTGCAGGCTAAAGGCTAAAGGTGTAAGGCGTAAAACTAGGGAACAACTGACCAC
>JANMLD010000418.1:0-16262 GCA_031372345.1 Pirellula sp. | reverse complement strand
CGCGAGTTATCTAAAGCCAGCCCTTCAAGGCTTTCGGCTCGTGGGTGATCGTTTGATGCTCATTGAACCTTCAGCGAACGAATTGAAAAGTGAGAAGCTTGGTATCAACCTTCGCCTGAGTGGCCATGACTTGTTGCTGATGGATGCCGCCACTGGCGATCTTTT
This sequence comes from Pirellula sp., assembly GCA_031372345.1. Lineage (GTDB taxonomy): Bacteria > Planctomycetota > Planctomycetia > Pirellulales > Pirellulaceae > JBKCUI01. The sequence continues at coordinate 16,097 of JANMLD010000418.1, read as the reverse complement.
GTTGACCGAAGCAGAAGCAAATAGAGTGAACGCAAAGGAGGAAAGGTTGAGGGCTGAGGAGGAGAGGTTGAGGGCTGACAAGGAAAAAGATCGCGCGGACTTCGAACGGGGCCGAGCAGATGCCGAGCAATCCGCACGATTAACGGCTGAACTGCGTATTCAGGATCTTGAGGAACAGCTAAAGCGACTCGGCGGAATCAATCGGCCAAAATAAAACTCTTATCGGCGACTTCCTAGTCTAGTCCATCTACTCAAGATCCTAAGGGTTCGAAAACGACATTTTTCTTGCGATTTCCTTTGCCCTCGTACCTGGCGGACAATACCGACGCTAGCAGCGTCGGCCACGGGTACGATCATCGGCCGCTTGCGACTCTGGCAGGCTGAAGTTCGTTGCTGGATTTTGAATACACCGCTTGGGCGTTGGTCAATACTTGCAGGGGAACGATGGTGGATTCATCGCATGCGATTGGTTTATTACCGACATAGGCTGCTAACAATGGCCAGTTTTGGTCGGGGGGAGGGGGCGTCGTCCCTGTAAACTTCAACCCGTGCGAGTCCAGTGCAAACCGAATCCCCAAGCGACTTACCGAAGCGAAAGGCCCCATTTGCCGCCAAGGTTGCTCCGCAGTCGTTCGGAGTTTCAAGCTCGCTGAGGTTGCGTCCAACCATTCGGTATCAACGGTGCAGGAATCGCCCGTGAGCAAGCCTCGAAATTCTCGAATGGCTCCGTCGCTGATGACTGCGTTTCCAACGCTCAAGGTTCCGATGCCCTGCATGGGTTTTCCAAACGGCATCGAAACCATGCCTAAGTCCACCGATTGAAAATCCCCACGCACCGATGTCTCCCAGTGCTGATTCTTTTGCCACCAATCGATCGTGCCTTGAAATCGGGCCTGGTCGCCGAGAAACTTCAACGCAGGAAATCGTTCGCTCAATACGTTGCACGGAATGGAAATGTCGTTCGAATTGATCGTCCACTTGGTAGTTTCCGAGATGTGATCCCGGTCAACGCTGAACGAAGCCAAGCCAGAAGAATTTTGGCCTTCCAAGGAATACGATGCCATCAACGTCGATGTGGCTTCCGTTGGCTTAAAGCCCACTTTGACGTTTTGAAATTGCGTCGTCAGCGTACCGTCGGAAACCAACAGATCTTGCATGGCAAGGCCAAGCAAACCAGCTGAGTTTTGAGGACGGCACAAGAACCGATCGTGGACCGCTTGCATGGCGGTTTGGATCTGCTGGCCGTTTAGCACTGGCGAGGAAACGTCCACCAACCACCCGCTTCGATCGATGGACGCGTTGACTTGTGCGATGGTGAGGATCTCTCGTCCCGTCTCTGCATTGGAGCAGACCATATCGCAAACTCGAAACTTGTTCGGCCGGGGGAATTCGATCGACTTGAAATGGACTTCGACCCCGAGATTATCGCTAAGTCGGCGTTGCCAAGTTTCGGTTAGATGGCTTTGATACCACGGTGTGGCGAGCAGAATACTGTAGCTCACTACGCCACACACAGGTATCAATGCTAGCCAAAGAAATACCATCCGACACAGCGCCCGCTGCGTCGATTCATAGAATCGAAGTCTTTTTTTCCTGGAATTGGAAGGCATCCGCGAGAGCTTGAAAGCAGTAACAAAATCACAATGGAATTCGCCAACTCTCTAATAGCAAAATCGACTACTAAGGGCAAGTTTGAAAAACATTGGATAATGTGGTTATGGACTTTGGCGAAGGGCGACCATTTTCGGAAGCAATGGATGAGTTTCGGCCCGCCTTGTCGGACTTGTATAGTGGTCTACAAAGTGCTCTTGCTATCCAATCGCCTCGCGCTATTTTATCGCTGACAATCAATGAATTACAAACGAATGATCTACATAGGGACGATCGCGTTGTTGGCATTGGCCGGTGTGTTCGCATGGAACATGATGGCTCGGTCTGCCTACGAATCGGCTGAATACAAGGTCGTCGAATCAGACGGCAAGTTCGAGGTCCGCGAGTATCCGGACTTGATGCTCGTAGCAACGACGACCAAGCTCGAAGCTCAAGGCCGCGATGGCAGTTTCATGAAGCTGTTCCGCTACATTAGCGGTGCAAATGTGACCAAGCAAAAGATCTCGATGACAACGCCTGTGTTCATGGAGAATGACTTGGATTCCAGTGTTCAAATGGGATTCGTGATGCCCAAAGATGTCGTAATCCAAGGCGTCCCTAAGCCAACCGGCGAACAAGTTGACGTTCGGAAACGACTTGGAGGCCGCTTTGCTGTGGTGCGGTTCCCCGGCCAGCTCACATCCAAGCTGGCAAAGGAATCGGAAGCCAAGTTACGAGCCTGGATGGAAAATAAAGGCCTTGTCTCCGATGATTCAGCGGGAGGTAGCGGCGTCGAAACCGCTGGCTACGATCCACCCTTCACGCCCGGTCCGCTACGACGGAACGAAGTTCTGATTCGGTTGAAATAGCTCAAGTTTGGTGGAGATGCAACGAGCAGTTCCCACGCCCACGCTATGCGCTTTGGGCGCGAGACATGGCATATGCATTGGGCATGCCACTCGCTTGGTTGGTAGCTCGCGAGTCCACACTAGAGGGAAAGGCGACAAGGCTAGTAAGGCGGCAAGACTAGTCCGCCAGAGCCCCTTTGGCCAGGTACTGGGGAAACGCTTGGTACCGGATCGATTCGTCACGTACAAGCTCATGCGAATCCAAAATCGACTTCACCGCATCTGCATCCTTGCCGCGGAAGATCATGACCGCCACCCTTTTGGCAGTGTTGTTGGACTTGGTGTTGAAAAGTCCGGCAAATGCAAGTTTCTTGGCGTCGAACTGTTCCTTGGCCAGCGCAGTCAACTTCGGCCCGATGGTCTTTGCCAAAGCAGTATCGCTAGGCCATTTGTTTCCTTGGCTGATAATCACAATCACGCTTTGCTCCATCGACGTGACTTCGCTTACAAGTTGCAACTTCCCTGCGGTGGTTTGAAATCCATTGAGCTCTGCTTTCATGAACCCCTCGGAAACGTACGGGTCCGGACCAAACATGGCTTCCGCATCGGGGATTGAGTCCGCATGGATGACTACGATACCGCGCGTGACTTTGTCGGGATCCGCACACGGGCCTGCAGTTGTTAGCGAACCGAGTTTTGCCAGTCGACCAAAATTCTCCAGGTGCGCGGCTTGCTTCTTTTGGATTTCTTCGGCAGCAATCCCTTGGGTAGGCTTACCCGTGGTCAAGAAGACAAAAAAGTCCCGTTTTTCATCTTGGGCGATGCAAGTGGGTACGATCTGCAAGGCAGTCATGGCAAATAGCGCAAGACGACAATAATTGGTCATGTTCAATACCTTTTCAAGAAACCGATCCGCGATGGGCGACGCGATAAAGTATACTCACAAAAAACATGTTGAAATCGTCGGAATTCCATGCATGGCCGAATTCTCACGAATCCAACCATAGAACAGTCTAGGAGAGCGGCGATGTAAAAACTATCAATCACAACCCGAAACGTAAGTGAGGGACCTGCGAAATTGTCCCTCGCTTACACTTCGGGTTGGGATACTCCAATCTGCCGCTCGCCTTAAGACTCAGCTTTAGAAGGATACATCGAATGAGATCAAGCACACGTCGGATGACTCGTCGCGATCTTCTTAGGACGTCAATGGCAATCGCGGCAAGTCCATGTCTCCCATCCTTGGGGCAATCGTTGTTGCAAGCAGTGGAAAACAAGCGTGAGCGCTTTTTCTTTGGCGTCCATCCTTACTCCATCAAATCGCTTTTTGATTCCGGCGAACTTTCGCTCGAGTCGTACCCAGCATTTGCAAAGAATTCGCTCGGTGTTCAGGCGATCGAATTGGCGGCGGAATTGTCGTTGCCGCTCTTAGAAAAACCCGATCTTGTTGCGCGGATTCGCAAGAACGCAGAGTCCCATGGCATTAAGGTTCATGCTCTCTTATGCTCGGATGCATTCAAGCTCGATGCGACCCGCGAGGCCGACCGCAAAGCGGCTGTTGCGGACCATTTGCGTTGGGCTGCCATCGCCAACCAACTTGGTTGCGCGTTCTTGCGAGTTCGAGCCTCGACAGCAGGCGATCTACCTCAACAGTTGCAGAACGCTGCCGATGGAATCGGTTCACTATGCGATCGGTTGCCGAAGGGCTCTCCTGCTATCTTGATCGAGAATGTCGCAGGCCCATCGCGAAACGCCGATTGGATGGTCGACTTGGTTAAGAAAATTGGAGTGGATCGCGTTGGAGTTTTGGCTGACTTTGGGAATTTCGACGGCGATCTTTATGTCGGCATGGCCAAACTAATGCCGTTCACGAAATCGGTTTGCACGAAGTCCTGGGACTTCGATGCCGACGGAAACGATACTAAGATCGATTTTGGAAAAATGATGCAAATCGTTTTGTCTACCGATTTCAGTGGGTGCATCTCCATCGAATACCTGGGCAAGAAGACACCACCCATCGAAGGTGTAAAAAAGTCAATTCAGCTTGTTCAACGTCATCTAGCGAAATAAATTGCGTTCATTCATTCCAAAATCCCGGAGCCATTCATGAAGCTGCAAAGTCCACTTGTTTTTGTGTTGGTAGTGACTTGTTGGTTTCTACAACATCGAATTTGATCCCGAGGAACGACACAACTTGATCAACACCAGGAAATATGCCGGGGTTGTCCAACAGATGCCGGCGGAGCTTCTAACAGCCATGAAGGCGGTTGGACTCAACGAAGCCAATGACAAGATGCCACTCGATGAAGGAATCAAGTCCAGTCTGCCAATTCAAAAGATTCGTTAGAACGAACCTGCCAACAATGTATTTCGGGCCAAAGGCCCAATCATTTACCTAGCCCAGGCCAACGGCCTGGGTGACACGCAAACACGAGACTGGTTAGGGCTGAAGGCCCGGCAATTTGACAAACGAACGGGCCTTCAGCCCTAACATAATTGCGTTTTGCCTAGTCCCAGGCCGTTGGCCTGGGCTAGGCAAACTACCGGGCCTTCGGCCCTAAACACAATGGTGCAACTTCAGAACTTACGCGTAGGCCTACGAATAGTCCGCGCTAGCGCGTGGTACCCGCATTTGAAGTACAATTCAAGACTTAGTCTCCATCCGAAACTGCCCTGCCAGGCGAACCCACCATGAAATCCCAATTTCCCGTTACCTTTTTACTGATCGCTTCGGTTCTCTTTGGTAAGCCCAAATCCGTCGTCGCAGACGATCTGGACGTAAGAAGATTACTGCCGGATTCAACCGCGGTTTATCTCGAGGTAAAATCGCTTGAGTCCGTCTTAGAGCATCCATTTTCAAAGTCCTTGCAGGGTTCCAATGCCTTCAAAAAACTCTGGCGATCGCCCGACGTAATGAAACTCCGCGGCGGCCTAACGCTCTTTGAGTTTGCCGTTGGGGATAAGGTGGAATTGGTGCTTAAGAGCTTGACCGCTAATGGCCTGCATCTGGCTGTCGACAAGAAAACCGAAGGGGTGGTACTGGTGGCTTGCACCGAAAGCCAAGAGTGGCTCGATGAGTATTTGCAAAAGCTCGTGAAGGTAGCCAGAGCGGATGCGAAGTCCAAGAACCAACCCGATCCCATTCGCGAAGCGGAGTATCGCGGAATTCGCGGCTACGAATTTCAAAAAATGATTGTCGGCAGTATCGGCTCCGTTTTGATCGTCACCAACAAAGGCGAACTTGGCAAAAGCATCATCGATCGACATCTGGATTCGAAAAACGACCATCTGTTCAGTAAGCCCCTTTTTCAACAGGCATGGAAGTCCAACACCGAACCATCGCTTTCCAATGCAACGCAGCAGATTGCAAAGGCTTTTGTTGACCTCGATACGCTTAGGCAGGCTGGGGTTGCCAAGGACTTGTTGATGGGCAAAGCCAAGGATTTCGCTGCCGAACTCATCCTTGGGGGTGTTCTGGAATCGATGCAGAAAACAAGCTTCGCGATTGCAGAACTCTCTCTCGGTGACACGAAACTCTCCATGCAAGTCCGTGTCCCGCATGAGCAGGGATGGACCGAGGAGTCGCGTTCCTTTTTTGTAGGTCCTAAGGGCACAGGCTTCGCCTCGTCCTTGATTGAAGGTTCCGGAATGATGGCGAGTCTGACCGCCTACCGCAACCTTTCCGAACTGTGGCTTCGAGCAGGGGATTTGTTCGATGAAAAGGTGAACAGCCAGTTGGCTCAAGCCGACAACACGCTGACCACTTTGTTCTCTGGCAAGGACTTTGGAACGGATATCCTTGGAGCCATCGAACCGCAGATCCAGTTGATCGCATCGGAACAGACCTTTGAGCCGTCCAATACTCCAGCGATTCAGTTGCCAAGTTTCGGCCTTGTCGCCAAGCTAAAAGACCCAATGATGAGAAAAGAGCTCAAGCGAACCTTTCAAAGCTTCATCGGTTTTCTGAACGTAGCCGGCGCGATGGAGGGAAATCCTCAGCTGGACTTGGACTCGGAAACCATCGAGGGCAAGCAGATTTACACCGCCATGTATTTGCGAGAAGACGACAAGAAATACGATAACGGGCTCCCTATACAATTCAATTTCAGTCCAAGCTTGGCCTTCGATGGCAACCTAGTCATTGTTGCCAGTACGAACGCACTAGCCAAAAAGGCGACGTCGAAATCAGACACGCAGAATGTGGGTGTCGCCGAGGCCAAAAACAACACGGCCCTCAACGTGGACTTTGGGGCTTTGAAGCACACATTAGAAGCCAATCGGCTTCAGATGATCTCACAGAACATGCTCGAAAAAGGGCATAGCAAGTTGGAAGCGGAGAAAGAAATCGACACGTTGCTAAGTCTATTGTCGTTGTTGCGCAACGGGACTGCAGCCTTGAAATTCGACGATCATGTACGGCTTCAACTTGACCTTGAAATCCGTGCGGACCAGTAAGCCAGCATGCAAGACCGATACCGACGCCAAAAAGCATTTGTGGAAGTAGGTGAAACTGGACAGCAGCATCTTTCGAATGCGAGGGTCGCGATCTGTGGGATGGGGGCACTCGGAGCCATGGTGGCCGAGCGATTGTGTCGCTCCGGCGTAGGCTTTTTGAGATTGATCGATCGTGATTGGGTTGAGTTAGACAATCTCCCGAGACAGGCACTTTACACAACCCGCGATGCTTTAGAAGTTCGTCCAAAGTCCATTGCTGCCCAAGAGCACTTACTAGCCATCGATCCAAATATCCAGTTGCAGAGCGTCGTTGAGGATCTGACGTTTCTCAATGCCGAACAATGGATGTCGGACGTCGATTGCATCGTCGACGGTACCGACAACTTTGAAACTCGCTATTTGATAAACGATCTTTCGGTGCGTTTTGGGATTCCCTGGGTACATGCTGGGATCGTAGGCGCTTCTGGTCAGTCGATGTCTTTTGTGCCCGGCAAAACAGCTTGTTTTAGGTGCTTATTGCCAGAACCACCACCAGTAGAACAAATGCAAACATGCGATTCAGCCGGAGTTCTTGGAGCGGCAGTCGGGGTGATTGCATCCTGGCAAGCGATGGAGACCCTTAAGATCCTCTTGAAAAAGGAAATTGCAGGGGACGGGTTCCTGCGGATATTCGACCTGTGGGCTGGGGACGTTCGGAAGATTCGCGTGCCACGAAATCTGAACGATTGCAGAACGTGTGTTCAACGCCATTTCGATTTTCTGGAAGGTGAGATAGGGACGCATGCTCGCGTTTTATGTGGGCGCGGGGCTGTTCAAATCCAGTCCTCAGGCCGTGATCGCATTGACCTCCAAGTGCTCTCTCAACGGCTGATGGCGGAGTGCCAAGTCCTTGAAACCCCTTTTTTGGTTAGATTCACCCACCCACCTTACGTAGTCAGCGTCTTTGCGGACGGCAGAGCGATCGTTCAAGGGACGGAAAATCCGGACGAAGCTCGAAAAATTTACGCCAGATTCGTCGGCAGCTAGAAGTTTTTTGGTATTTTAAAGCCCCTTGAAGGGTAGAATTTGCTTCGACAGTCGCAAAATTGCATACCTTGAGGAACTCAAACGTTACTATTACCGTGGTGAATACCATGTCGGGAAGTGAACCTTACTTCCGTTGCATGGTCGAACGCCGCTAGGAAGTGAAGCAAAGAACAAGATGCGTTACGCGTTTCGACTTGCAGAATTATTGGGGCACACGCCTGACCGGCGCAAGCGTCCGGGCACTATCAAAGCCATTGTGGAGTACACCGGCTTAGATCGTCACCAGGTTGCTGCCCTGCTTAAAAACGAAGCCAAGTACATTCCGATCGAGGCGCTATCTCGGTTGTGCGATTACTTGATCGAGCATGGTTATGCGCGAGCGGAGGAGTTGCCGGGTGCCCTTTTCGCGATTACGCCAGAGAACTTCTGGGAAATGCTTGCGAGAAGATCGCGATTGGAGATTTGCGTTGGTGTGCGACGTCCGCCGGACGACGAATCCGCAGACACGGCTTGGATTGTTGCCTCGGATAGCGTACTGGCTGGCGAAGTTCTCAATGGCGTGTCCACCTTGGGCGGAACAGCCAAGGCGATATCTGCCAAGAAGGGTGGCGGCAAGGAGATGCCGCACATCGAACATTTGCGACAGACTCTGGTTTGGAGCCCGGGCACGATGAATGTCGAGCAGGTGCACTCGCGCGCTCAAAACGTGTACGATGATTTCTCCGAGATGGGTGGCGACAAGGCGATGGTCTGCCTTGGGTCTGTCAAAAGCAATCCGACGGTAGAGCTCGTTTTGGCCAACGCGTTCGGATGCGATGCGTTTGTGACTCAAGACAATGTTGCTAAAGCATCGGAGCGAGCATGCCCGTTCTTCCTGAGATACCGGGATCACGATCCACATCCACCGGCATGTTCCGCGGGGATGCAGTTGAGCAAAAGCGAAAAGGCGGCAGAGGCTGGTCTCTACTATGAAACGGCCGACGGAAGTTGGGCCTTCGCTGGTGGAGCGACTCCAGGGCGTGACGCTGCGTTGGTGTTTTACATTTTCCGCGAGTCACTTGGCCGCTTAGAAATGGTACTGAGTGGGTTCTCGGGACGCGCAACGCGCCTGTTGGCTCGAACGTTGGCTCATCGAGCCGAAGATTTCTGGCCACCGATATTCCATGAAAATTATCTTCAAGTTGGGGCATATCTGGTCCAATACGAAGCTGCCGAAGGGGGGGACGACTCTTTGGATATCCTCTCGACAGACACGATGGCCAACGCCACCGTGATTGCTTTGCCGACTGAGGCTATCGCCAAGCGATTGGGCAAGGGCTCTCATCCTGGATGATCGAAGCATCGCGTGCTCAAGCCGAAGCCACACCTGAGCTGGACCTGCGCGTCCAGCTCGGTCGCCTTTCGCTGAAGAATCCGGTCCTAGTGGCGTCGGGAACTTTTGGTTATGCCAAGGAAATGGCTGGGGTCATTCCGTTGTCGGAATTAGGCGGCATCCTTCCAAAAACGATCACTCAAAATCCTCGTCCTGGCAATGCTCCGTGGAGGACCGTTGAGACGAGTGCGGGACTTCTCAATGCGATCGGCCTAGACAACGACGGCATCGATTATTTTCTCGCCAATCACTGGCCTTATCTCAGGGCCACAGGAGCGACCATCATCGTCAGTATCGCCGGCAAGTCGCTCGAGGATTTTGTGCTGCTTGCAGAGCGTCTCAACGAAGCGCAGGGGCTGGAGGCGGTGGAACTGAATGTTTCCTGCCCCAATGTTTCCGGAGGAGTGGATTTCGGAACGGATGCCAAACTCTGTTTTGAAGTGGTAAGCAACGTTCGCAAAGTCCTCGACTGCGCGATCATTACCAAGCTTACGCCAAACGTAACCCGCATCGTCGATATCGCGCGTGCCGCCAAAGATGCCGGCACGGATGCAGTCACTTGTATCAATACGGTGCTTGGAATGGCCATCGATTGGCGTAAACGCAAGCCGATGCTGGCCAACGTCGTTGGCGGGCTGAGCGGCCCCGCGATCAAACCGATCGCTTTGCGATGCGTTTATCAAGTTGCCTCCCAGGTTGGCGTCCCGGTGATTGGCGTTGGAGGAATCGCGAACATTGACGACATGATGGAGTTCCTTGTTGCGGGAGCGTCGGCGATCCAAATCGGAACGGCAAACTACTACGATCCTTTGGTGAGCCTGAAGCTTATCCGCGAGTTACCGAACGCACTGGCCGCCATCGGAGCGACTTCCGTGCGAGACATTGTTGGCACACTGAAAACGTAACATCCGTAGGATGTTGCAAACACTCACTTGACTGAATTGAATAATGCGAGTTTTGAGCGGGATCCAGCCCACCGGTCGTTTCCATTGGGGTAACTATTTCGGTGCCATCAAACAGTACATCGATTTCCAAGAGGCCCATGACGGCTACTATTTCATCGCAGACCTGCATGCCTTAACCACCATTCGCGAGCCGGACGTTTTGCGCGGGTACGTCAACGATGCGGCCTTGGATTTGCTGGCCCTCGGCTTAGACCCCGACCGAGCCACTTTGTTTGTGCAATCGGACGTTCCGGAGGTTTCGCAGTTGTGCTGGTTGCTCATGACCGGCGCACCATTGGGGCTACTTGAACGCTGCACGGCTTACAAAGACAAGGCGGCCAAAGGGCTGCGAGCCGACGCTGGCCTTTTCACGTATCCTGTACTGATGTCCGCCGATATTTTGGCATACGATTCCAACTGGGTTCCCGTGGGTGCGGACCAAGTCCAACATATCGAAGTTTGCCGCGACTTGGCTCGCAGTTTCAATTCGCATTATGGCGAGGTTTTTACCCTGCCAGAAGCCAAGATTGTGCCAGGCGCGGCCAAGGTGCCGGGCACCGACGGAGAGAAAATGAGCAAGAGTTACTACAATACGATAGGTCTGTTTGAGGTTTCGAAGGAGCTTCGTAAGAAGATCATGCGGATCAGTACCGACTCGCGTCCGATGGAGGACGGCAAGGATCCCGAGACCGATCATCTCTTCCAACTTTATCGCCTCTTTGCAACCCAAGAGCAGATCGAAGAACTCCGCGCGATCTATCTGCGTGGCGGCTTCGGGTATGGCGACATCAAAAAACGATTGGCGGATGTATCGGATGCTTATTTGGAACCTGCGCGTAAACGACGGGCTGAATTGGAAAGCGATCCGGCTCGGGTCAAAGAAATTTTAAGCAAGGGAGCGACCAAAGCACGCGAGCGAGCGAGCAGTGTTCTGTTGCGAGCCGAGCGAGCCTGCGGGCTTAAGCAATGAATTGCCTCCCAATCCTGGAGTTCACTATCTTTGGTTAGAAAAAATACGTCGTTTAACCGCGTGGGCATCGCCCCGCGTTTAACAGACGGCGCGGCCCGATGGGCACGCGTTAAACGAAAGCGAGACCTCGCTGTATAGGACTAATTTGGTGGTGTTCGGCGAGAAGTGCCAAAACACTCGCACGAGCCTTCCGCTCCCTGGGAAACCTTGCATGGCTATTCGATTGAAGCGTGCCTCATGACCATTCGAACAAAACGCTGCACCGGTCACTTCGTGGCGATCCTGGTTGGGTTGCTATTTCCACTCCCGCTCGGGCAATGCGACGACACATCGACCGTCTTCAAAGTCGACATCAGTCAGGACAATGGCCGTCGGGATGTTTTGGCTCCCGATTGCCATCATTGGCGGATAAATGAATCGCAAGAGTCCACGACTGAAATCAAGGGGCTTACTTTTCTTTTGCGTAGCGTTGATCCGGCCACGAAAATGCTGTGCGATTGGTGAAAAAAAGGCTTTGAGAATCGGGCAGCGCTTGCGTCGGATAGCATTGCGATTAAGGCCAAAGTAGGATCTGCCGCCGTTCTCGAAATGCGAATTCGCGGCTTGCAAACAGGCAGACACTTCATTCTTTCCTTTCATAACTTCCTCAATGATGACCAGGTCGGCGAATTGAGTTTGAACATCGACGGTCGAAACATTGTGGAGGGCTTTCAACCTTCGAGACGCGTAATGCATGACGACGACAGCGGCAGCATTTGGGGTGAGTTCGAAGCAGTGGCAGGCCGCGACGTAATCGTTACCTGGAAAGCCAAGGCCGAACTCGCTGCTACCGTTATCTTGAACGGCTTTGCGCTCGACGTATCGGATCCACACAAACAAGCCAAAAGACCGCAACCCTTCGATGGCGATGAACACGCTGACGAGTCGCCAACACTAAAGTGGACTTCGCCGAACCACACTTCGTTGCAACGCGTTTATTTCGGCAACGATCCGATCAAGGTAGCGAGCGCGAACCCAAGTGCACCCGAGTTCTTGGGCACGATGACTTCGTCCGAATTGCCGCTTGTGAACGGTCCATTGAAATCCGTTGGAATTTTGGATCCACATAAAACCTACTACTGGAGAATTGACTCGATCCAGATAGGCAAAACGGAGCCAGAGGTCTATGGAAGGGTGTGGCGATTTCAAGTGAGACGACTAGCATTCCCGGGTGCGGAAGGTTACGGTCGCTTTGCACGCGGTGGCATGGGAGGCACTTTGATGGAAGTTACCAACCTCGACGACGCGGGATCTGGTTCGTTGCGGGCGGCAGTTGAAGCCGAAGGGCCTCGGATCGTTGTCTTTCGTGTCGGCGGCACGATCTCACTCAAGAGCAAGCTTGTAATCCACAACCCCTACATTACCATCGCCGGACAAACGGCGGCTGGCGGTGGTATTTGCGTTCGAGGCTACACCTTCGGCTGCTTTGGAACGCACGATGTCATTATTCGGCACGTTCGTATTCGGGTTGGCGACGAAGCCCATTTGACGATGGACGGAACAGGCTTTGCAAGCACCGACCATTCGATCATGGACCATTGTTCGGTCAGTTGGTCGATCGACGAAGGGGTTAGTTCACGCGGTGCCTCGAACATCACCTTCCAACGCTGCATTGTGGCAGAAGCTCTCAACATTGCCGATCACAAAAAATACCTACCTGGCAAAGGGCATTCGTTTGCCGCGAGCATCTCGGGAAGCATTGGAAGCTTTCACCACAATCTGCTTGCGCATTGCGCTGGGCGCAATTGGAGTTTGGCGGGAGGTCTGGAAAAGGGGGGCGGCTTTGCCGGTCGCTTGGATATCCGAAACAATGTGGTCTACAACTGGGAGCACCGTACGACGGACGGAGGAGTCAAAGCACTCAACTTCGTCAACAATTTTTATTTACCCGGGCCTGCGACGCGCGTCTTCCATCTCTTGAAACCCGACGCTGGTTCGGAGCAAGATCCGCAGCAATACTACGTCCATGGAAATCACATGGAGGGCAAAGACTTCGACGATAACAATTGGAATCCCGTGAGTGTGGCTGTCGCGCCGGAACTTATTCCGCGGATCAGGCTCGACAAACCGTTTTGCGATTCCTGCGTTACCGAGCAGTCAGCGGGTGAGGCATTTGAGAACGTCATGCAGGACGTTGGAGCCAACCTTCCGATGCTAGACAGTTTCGATCGACGCATCCTGGAGGATGTGCGGTTGCGTCGCGTTTCCACCAAAGGGAGTCGAAGTGGCATCCCTGGCATCATCGATTCGCAAACCGACTCGGGTGGTTGGCCAGAACTTGCTCCCGGAGTAGCGGTCGAAGATCGCGACCACGATGGCATCCCGGATGAATGGGAGCGGCGGCAAGGACTCAACCCAGAAGATCCGAACGACGCAAAACGCATCGACGAGAAATTCTACAGCAAACTGGAACTGTATTTGAACCGCCCTTCGGTTACCACATCTGTAGAGTAGAGGTCAGAACCTCCGGCAAGAAGCCGGAAGCATGTCAATGCCTCCGAGTTCATCTCGAGTTCATCTCGGGGGATGGTTACCACATCTCTAGAGAACCGTCGCCAAATAATCGATCGCCAGTGGCGGGCTCGCTAAAATTGGTACCCGTTTTTCACCCTCGGCCAAGGCATCGACGACCCGAGCCATCGAAGCTTGCGCTAGATCAATAACATCGACATCGCACATCAACTCTCGCAGTGCAGTGCTGACCATGGAATAGTGCTTCGCCGCGTCGCCGCTCATCAGCGCCTCAAAGGCACCGTTACAAAGTCGCGCGGTGATTCTGATATTCTTGCCAGCTTCCACGGCACAGCGCTGGACCAGATCAGCTGTCGGCTCAAGCGTAGTGTGAAGAGTTGCGATCACGCCGAAGGGAAGAAAAGGACATGCATTGCATTTGTAGATAGCGACGACACAGCCGACAAAAGTCAAAGTAGTAGGCACATTCCATGTGCCGTTCACCAGGAATCATTGTAAATTCACTCCAGCGGACGGCACGACGGAGCGTGCCTGCTACTTTTGTCGGCTGTGTCAGCGATTGCTTGCGTTGTTTCGATGGTCCTGGGGAGCTCATCGGCTCGTTCTTGCTTGTTAGCCATTCGAGACAATGGTTCTTTGAGGCACTTCATGAACCAGCTCAACGAAGCGAGTCGCTCGCGAGCGGTTTGAACCCTTGACGCATTCTCGGCCAGGTTTTGAATCATGTCTTGGGTAGGAGCGATAGGCTGTCGCTGGGTGTCACGAGGTGGGTAGAGCTCCAACCAACGAGTTGCGACTTCATGACTTGCAAAATGCAATGCCTGTCTTCGTTTCTGTCATGAATGGATGTACTCAAGCGACTGAGTTGCATCTATAATGCGAAGCGACAGTGATTCAGGCCTCTGAAGATGTTTTGACAACTCCCCCTCCGATGTTCCGGGTGCAAAATGCCGCTGATTAATTGCCGTTGCGGCAAGACCTTGAAAATACCTGACGAGCTAGCGGGAAAGTTGGTGCGATGTCCTGGTTGCAAACAGGAGTACAAACTCAAACGTCCAACTCTGAGCCAAGACGCAGTTATGCAGACATCGGAATTGCAACCACAGGTTCCTGCACCTACTTGGAGTAGTCAAAGCTTAGGAACTCCAGATACATACGGTTTGCGAGGCTCACACGCGGCAAATTCTTCGAGCAAGTTCACCCTTTGGCTTGTGTTAGGAGTAACAGCCGCCGTACTGATGGCTGCGAGTTGCGTCGTCGTTGTCGTGATTGCAGTTCGGTTCCTGCCAGATACACTTGCTACAAAAGAGTCAATTTCAACGCCAATAACAACTTCAGACTCAACGAATAGTAGTCCGGCTTCAATTGTATCGGCTGCTCCATCGATTGATTCTGTTCCTCCATTGGAGGAGACTTTACGCAAGTTTCGGGCAGCGGGAGTCGCTAGGTATCAACGATATAATTCTCGACTACCTGATTCGCTTGAAGCGTTGGTTCCAGAGTATCTACAGCAGATCCCAAAGGACCCAGTCGATAGCAAGCCGATTCGCTACAAAAAAGAAGGAGAGCTTAGCTGTAAACTCTATAGCATTGGTCTGGACCGACAGGACAATGGCGGAGAAAGTGATGGACGCAAACCTGACATCGCGTTGAAGGTTCGTGCGATAGCAAGATAATGCACAATTCTCGCCTGCATCTTGGCTTATGCCGCAGCCAGGCATCGGGGACTTTCCAAGAAAGCGCGCGTCGGTTGGTCGATTGCTGGAGCGCTGGGTGGGTTTGGCGTCGCCTTGGCGATCATCGCAATCTACCCGCGGTGTTTTCGGGAAGCATGTGCATGTTGCAAGAAACCCAGGCGTGTGGAGTTGCTGGAGTGCGAACACTGCGGAAGCGAATGGGAGTTGCCTGCGAGGGACGGTAGCGAAGTCCTCGAAAATCCCTCCGAGACAGAAAATCTCGTGCTTCAGTAGAACACTGATCGTGGCGGATGCTGCCAGCATCCGATCCGACGCCAGAAGCGTCGGCCACCGGAACACCGTTTACCCATACCTTGATGGTGGGCCCGACGCATTCTATTCGAAATCGAGTCCACTCCTTGAACTTGAATGCCTCTCGGCCTGGAGCATTGTCCTTTAGATCGAACAACCATTTCCAACCATTGCCGAAATCATCGTAGACTCCGCCGGTCCAGGCTCGTTTGGTATTGTCGACCTTTACTTGATAGCCGTTCAGTCGCACGGCCTTCCTCGATCACGGCTGGCGCTGGCTCACGAAGTGCAACCACTTTCCAGCCAGCGAAATCCGAGCCATTGAACAGCGACTGCCACGGCTTATCGTCCGCAGCGCGGACCGCGCAAGTCGATGGCTCGAGCAATAATCCA
>JANMLD010000417.1:0-6803 GCA_031372345.1 Pirellula sp. | reverse complement strand
TCCTGAGCGAGGGCCTCGCTCAGCTACAAAATGAGGACTACTCGGTTGGGACCAGCGTGCCACACTTGCTCAGCGCAGCTATTGCTTTTGCCGTAGCGATCGCCTGTTCTGCGAAATCCAATCGAGCAAGATCACTCAAATTAAGGACTCCCGAATAACTCGCTACCACGAGGGACCTTAGCTGCTCAATGCGATGGTCTGTCACCCTAAGATGGTTTCCAATTCTAGATATTTGCAGACCATCCAACATTGCTCTCAACCGCAAACACGCAGGACCTCCACCATTTCTCATGCTTTGATCGAGCGAACAATAGTGCACCTTGCGAATCGGATTGCTTTGGTCCTGTATCCATCGATCCAACAATGCCGACACGGCCGGCGACCGAACGCACTGCAATGGACAAATCAATGCCATGTCGTGAGCATCGATGGAAATCAATTGACTATTGAAAAGGTAAGTGCGAACCGCCTCGTCGAGCGGTAGTTCTGACTCGGAGACCGGCAAACCGATGAATGGTTCGGTCGCTTTGGATAAGAACTTCTCGCGAATCCTTTCAACAACCCGCTCGCTGTTTTCAAATGCATGTTCATGATAAATCATCATGTTGCCATTGCTCATCGCGATGACATCGTTATGAAATACCCCGGCATCGATCGCGAGAGGCTTTTGTTGCACGAACATGCAATCTTCGGGATTCAGACGCAAACAACAGGCAACTTGTCGGGCTGCTAGTTCGGATTGTCGGGAGATGAATTTGGTCGATTGCGGTTCGTTGGAAGGTCCATAAACGAAAATGTGGATCGCTTTGGTTCCATCCCGACTGCAGAGTCGCATATGGTTCGCAGCGCCCTCGTCCCGCAACGCAACGACACAGGGAAGCGACTCATGGACTTCCGCACTGTCGAGCTGGCCAAACACCTCTCTCAATTGGTCGCGGCGCTCTACCGCCTCTTGCCCTCGATGCAAGTTGCTGCAAAGGTTAGCCGGCACGATATGCAGTTTTCCATCCAATGTGTCGCAGGACGGGGCGACCGTGGCAGCGTTGGCGGTCCACATGAATGCCGAACTGTAGGCTGCTGACAAAAGACTCGGTGCCTCGTCAAAGCATCGCTGCAAAACATCACCCCGATCGCCAGAATACCCAATCGATTCAAGCCAGTGCCAATTGGGACGCTCGGGTGGCGGCAGGTAAAACTGGTCGAACCCCATCCGGGATAAGAGCTCCATTTTCGCGAGCCCTTCCAATGCCGCATCTCTCGGATTGGACACTTGATTTCGACTGCTCAAACTCGCAATATTTCCAACCCCTAGGCCGCCAAAATGATGGGTGGGCCCAATCATGCCATCGATGTTGATTTCAATGTTCCGCGCGGTCATCGTCAAAATATTTCCTGCAAACCAGGCGGCAAATTACTGGGTGTCGTAAGTTCCAGGTTTTCAATCGAAGCCACCGGGTAGCTGCAATAGTCCGCTGCAAAGTAACCGCTCGGTCGATGATTTCCACTCGCCGCAGTCCCACCAAAGGGTAGCTTGCCACTAGCCCCCGTTGTTGGTGAATTCCAATTGATGATCCCAGCCCGAACCCGGCTCGCAAAGTGTCGATACGCCGACGGATCGTCGCTCAGCAGACCGGCAGCAAGCCCGTACTTGGTCCGATTGGCTACTTCAATGGCATGGTCTAAGTCCTCTACTAGGCTGGCGGTCAGCAAGGGGCCAAAGTGCTCCTGATCGCTCATGGCGTGGTCATTTAGCAACCATAAACCAGGTGTCAACATCGCACGACAATCGACATCGGCTTTTGCCTCATTTAGGACTGCGGCTCCGTGGGCTCTCAATTCCTCTTGGGCCGCAATAATACTCTCTGCGGCTTGGCTGGAGACAAGAGTACCCATGAACGGCTGACGATCTGCCAGCGGATTGCCAACGTGGATCTTAGCCACCGAACGGCTTAATTCCTCCAAGAACCCTGCGTTTTCGGGATGATTGACTACGATGAGCCGCCGAGCACAGGTGCAGCGTTGGCCGCTCGTAATGTAAGCCGATTGAATGACCATCGCGATGGCTGCTTGTCGACTCTGGATTCGATCCACAACCATCGGATTGTTTCCACCCATTTCGAGAGCCAATAAACACTCCGGTCTGCCGGCAAGTTGCTGGTGCAGTTGTTTGCCCGCAGCATACGAACCGGTGAACAAGACCCCGGCGGTTGCCGGTGCCCCAACGGCCCATCTAGCTTGATCGACCGCCCCGTGAATGCCTTCGAGAACGCCTTGAGGTGCAGCTGTCGATTGCCACGCACGCACGATCCAATCCCCGACCGCCGGTGCTTTCTCGCTCGGTTTAAAGAGGACCGTGTTGCCCGCCAATAACGCCGGTACGATGTGAGCACCTGGTAAATGCAGCGGCAAATTATATGGCCCGAGTACAACCATCATTCCAAGCGGTTTATACCGTATCGCCGAAAACGAAGAGCCCGCTCCTTCGCTTGTCGTCCAGCGTCGCTTGTGGATCGCGTCGATCGCATTGTCCACTTTGGCTATCGCGGATTGGACCTCCAGATCGCTCTCCCAAAGAGGCTTGCCGGATTCTAGCGTGATCGTTCTCGCGATGGCGGCGCGATTGGTTTGCAGGAAAATCGCGTATTTTTTTACGAACTCGGTTCGCGATTCAAGCGTCGTTCGTGACCAACTGTCGAAGGATGCATTTGCCTGCTCGACGGCGCAAGCGACTTGCTCCTGAGTGGCCCAGGTGCCCGCCCACGTTACCGAATCGTCGACCGGACTACGGCGTTCTTGACGTTGCTGATTGTTTTCCGAGGTTTGCATTGTGTCAGCCTTTGAATTTCATGGTCGCCTTTCGCTCCTAGGCTGTGAATTTATTGAATCGCCCCAAAGTAGCAGGCACACTCCGTGTGCCGTAGCCCCAAAAACTAATGGCTTTTGACTTGCGGACGGCACATGGAATGTGCCTGCTACTATAAATTCACAGCCTATCCGCGAAAATGTGCCTTGTCATCGCACTTTCGCGGAGCGAAAGGCGACACTACCTGGCTAATCGGCCGGTGAGTTCATGGATCTCTTTTAGCAATCGCATGTTTTCTGGACTTTCGCCAAACTGCCTTGTCACCTGGAAACCCGTTGCTGACACGGTTTGAACATGATCCGGTCCTCGTTCATCGCCAAGGCCTGCAGTCAATTGGCTGCGGGCCAAAATGCGTTCTCGCAATTCTGCTGCGTTGCCTAGCCCCTCCATGAGTCCAACGTGCGACCCCATGGCTTGTCCCTCATGCCCCATTCCGCCACCGCCCGCTGTCATGACCATGAGATTGGCAAACCCGAACCAACGCTGAATCGGTCCTTGAGCGATATGGACATTCTGAATATTCTCAAACGTTATGGTCGTCTCATAAATGCTCCAGATACCTCGCCGAATTCGCATGCTGCGGTCCGTAAGTACGTACCAGGTCGTATCGTACCGCAAATGGATGGCGATGTAGGCAATGATATCGGGCGCAATGATAACAAAGAGCCAAAGGGGAGCGGTCAGCAATCCAGCCAGCGGCCACCAGTAGGCAAAAACACCCCACAAGACGAATAGGAAAACATCAATGGCAAAAAGTCCAAACCAGAAAAAGAACTTGCGGTAGTTCAAGAAAGCCAGCGACGGTCGCATGTACTCAACCGCCTCTCCCTCCATGGATGGCAAACTGGGTGGACCGTCGGGCAAGCAAAAATACCCAGTGAGAATTCCCCAAACCCCCTTGTAACACCATTGGCATGCTTCATGAACCAAGCCGGATTCCTTCATGATGCCGATCCCGAATTGCGAGTGCTTTTTTCGACCATGCTCGCCAAATTGTCTCGGATGCCACGCAGCAGAGAAGTGACTTCATCGTCGTTCACAACGCCCCTATCATCGAGCTTCGGCGGTACCAATGCTCCTGGCCCAATCGCAGCCAATGGGGATGCCGAGGAATAACCTTTCGCACCGCGCATGCGTTCATACAACCAATCTCGAACCGTATCCGGATCCGTGATTCCTTCCAAAACAATTTCCGGCATCGCATTCCCCGAGGCCGTCTGGACACTCACACTGGCAATACCTAACCATCGTTGGATAAGGTTACGGCTCACGTGGATGTCTTGGATTCTTCGGAACGCAACCACGACCTCCTTTCGAAAAAAGAGCCCGAGCTGCATGCGCAGCCCCGATTCCTCGAATCGATACCGCAGCGTGTTGTATCGAATGATGAGGGCAGGTATCGCGATGAACAGACCTGGCCCCGTGAGGAGCCCCGTCAGCAAGTAATAGGTCAAAAGCTTCGGAGACGGACGCTCCAAAGCGGTGGTGTCGAGTTGGGTTGGCTGAGTATTCATCCCACCAATATAACGCGCCCATCGAGCTGCGAGGCCGATGAAGCAAAATCCTCCGATTCGGCTCAGCGGCGAATTTCGTGTGGCACGCCCAAAGCGAAAGCGGTGGGCGTGGGAAGTGGGGCGCAGCGGGAGGGTGACTACGCGATGGGCGCAAGTCCACCGGCTGGTTCTCTGGCTTGTTCCGGCCCCGTCACATCGGTGTGCCCAATCGGTTCGAGACCCAGCATTTGCTCCTTGGTGAACGTCATCACGGCGTATACCTTATACAAAAAGGGGACCATCAAGAGGACCAAACAAGTCGACGCAAGAAGCCCGAAGGCAAGACTGGTCGCCATGGGTATCAATGCCTGTGCTTGCAGCGATTTTTCCGACAACATCGGCAACAGTCCCGCAATGGTGGTTACGCTCGTTAAGAACACCGCTCTCAATCGTCGCGAACCGGCGGTCATTAACGCCTCGTTCACCGGCATTCCACCTCGAATACACTGATTAATAAAGTCCACCAAGACGATGGAGTCATTAACGACGACCCCAGCCAGCGTCACCATCCCAAACATGCTAAAAAGCGTCAATGGTAAGCCCATAAATGCGTGTCCAAAGATGGCACCCACCATGCCAAACGGCACAATTGCCAGGATGATAAACGGCTGCAAGTAAGACGAAAACTCGAAGACCAGCAATAAGTACATCGCCAACATCGCAACCGTAAAGCCGATGACAAGGCTCGAGAACGATTCGGCAGTCTCTTGCTGCTGGCCCTCCCAACGGAATCTCAAAGAAGGGTACTTTGCCAAAAGCTCGGGGACCAACGTCTCCTTTAGTTTGCCAGCCACGAGTGCTGCGTTCCCTTGGGCGGTATCGATTTCGGCACTAACAGTAATCGAACGCATTTGATCCAAGCGGTTGATTTCAGAGTACCCGCGCGGCGTTTCAATCTCTGCCAGCTCGGTAATGGGATATTCCACATTGTTGGGGCCGCGTACTTTCAAATCCTTGAAGTCGGCGAGGGAGCGTCGCTGATCTAGCGGATACCGAACCATTAGCTTGACCTCGTGCCGTCCCCGCTGCAATCGCATGACTTCGGCACCGAAGTATGCATTCCGCACAGTCTCGGAAAGATCGGCAACGGTGATCCCCAGCGATTTGGCTCGTTCTTTGATGCGGAATTGAAATTCGATTTTACCTGGGGCGGAGTCATCGCGCACGTCGAAAACGCCGGCAAACTTAGCCAGGGCTTCCTTAGCCGACTCCACGCCTGCTTCCAGTGCCGCAACGTCTTGTCTTGGAGCTAGAATCTTGAATTCAAGCGCGCGACCACCAGGGCCCATATTGGCTGCTTGGAACGTCACGCGTTCGGCGCCAGGAAAGATGTCCGAAGCGACTCGCCACCGATTCAACAATTCATCGCTGGTGACATTGCGAACCGTGGCTTCGTGTATCTCGACTTGAACTTGCCCCACGTGCGAACCGTTGATCCGGTCCCCACCGGCGGGATCGCCTTGAGCTGCTGTCCCAATTTGCAAAAACGTCAAAACGACAGGACCATTCGGAGCCGTTGGGTCCGTTGACTTAGGCGTTTTATTGGTCCCAGCTTGCTCTTCTTCTATCGCAATCTCCTCGCTAACTTTGCGGATTGCAGCTTCCATCCGCCGAGTCGCTTCGCTCGTGACCGCAACCGGCGTACCATCGGGATAGACGACTTGGCCGATAATCGTCTTGCCATCCAAATTCGGAAAGAACTCGAACGGAACGATGCCCGATCGAACCATACCCGCGGCGGTCATGACGACCAGCAACCCCGCCCCCACTGGCAACGCTGGGTACTTCAGGGACAAGCTGAGAATGGGGCCGTAAAATCGCTCGCCAAACCAGTCCAAGGCAGCATTGCAAGGTTTCCCAATCCATTCGAACAAACGCTCCAGCGGTGCAATCGATTGAGACAGTCGGAATTTCACCCACTGGAAAAAAGTCCTCGGCTCAATCGCGTCGTGCGACAAGTGCCCTGGCAGTGCGATGGAGGATTCGACCAATGAGACCAATAGCATGGCGATAATGGCTGCCGGCATGACTGCGATGAATTTGCCCATCACCCCGGAGACGTAAAAGAGGGGAATGAAAGCGATGATGGTGGTGGCCACACTCGAAAACACACTGGGCAGAACTTCTGACGCACCATCGATGGCCGCTTGCAAATTGGTTTTGCCTTTCTTGCGATGTTCAAAAATGTTTTCGCCGATCACGATACCGTCATCGACCACGATGCCCACAGCCATCAAAAACGCAAACATGGTGAGCATGTTGAGCGTCTCCCCCGAGTAGAGCAAGTAAATACCTGCGCCGGTCAAGCTGATCGGAATCCCCATGGCTACCCAAAAAGCCAATCGTAAATTCAGAAAGACCGCCAACAACAAAAAGACAATAATCCC
>JANMLD010000261.1:0-4665 GCA_031372345.1 Pirellula sp. | reverse complement strand
ACGTAGGTTCGCGGAGCGAACCACGACAATCAATTCTGCGCCGATCCTTACTTGGCTTTGCCGAGGAGCTGTTTCAAAAAGACTTCCATAGAACCGATGGTCTTGGCTGTGGCTTGTTCAAAAGTCATTCCACTTGCAATTGACCGGACAATCGTTTCGTACTTGGTTTTCATCTTGGCTTCGTACATGGTCCGAATGACGCCGAAGCCAATGATGGCAGACGCTTCGTCGTTCATCGAACCATCCAACAGGGACTTCAAGTTCTTCATTTGCTCCATCGACTCTGGCATACGCTTAAGCCATGGCTGGACACGCGCATCCTTGGCTCCTACCGTGATCGCTAATGCTTGGCGGCCAGCCCCGTCTGCAAACCAGCGCGGTACCCCTTCGTGGGAACTCATCCAAAGACTGGTTATCTGCTGCAAAAGCGACGTTTCGTTGATCTTGCTTTCGGCCTTGTCGTAAACGATTGCGACATAGCTATCGAGGACTTCACTGCGCCAATGGCTCGACCACTCGGAAGGCAACGCCCGGCTCTCTATCATCTTTCCGAATTCGCTGTAGTCGTAGCGGTGCTTCAAGGCAAAGATGGTAATCCCGCCTCGGATCAACGGTTCTTTTCCAGGCACATTAAACATCTTGCGAATTTGGTTTGCAGCCGTATTGGCCTGTGCCAAGAGAGCCTTGGCATTTTCCTCGCCAATATTGCCGATGACATGGAATTGCTGATCGATGGCTTCATCCGCTTCTCCCTTAGGAGATGCTATTTTCCATTTTTCGCGAGTTCGTTGCATGCGTTTTGCCATAAGCTCGCTGTGGGTAGCGCTGGCGGCGAAAGCCTTGCCAACCACTTGATCCAGCTTGGCATCCTTGTTTTGTCCATCAAACGTCGCACCCTCTTTGATCCAAGTGGCGACGAGTTGAATCTGAGCCTCTGGCAACTCGGGCGTACCCTTCGGCATTCTGTCCCCTTCCATGCCCCGCAGCTTGCGAATGATGAGGCTTTCATCGGGCTTACCGGGCACAACAATGTTTCCGTTATCGCCCCCTTTGACGATTTGAGAAAACATATTGAACTGCAAACCACCGCTAACTCGAGTAGCATTGTAATGGCAGCCATTGCAGTTGGCGATCAAGATCGGTGCCACGTCGCTCGCGAAGCTCACGGTTTCTTTTCCCGTAGGAGCATTGATCTTGGGAGGTTCCATTTTCGAAGGGGTACTAGTACCTGATGGCTTTCCCGTAATCAACGATGCAATGGGAACATCGGGCGAGGGGCCGTCGTACTTAGCCCCCTCCTTAACCCACTGCTTTAGTTTAGCAAGGTTTTCGGGTGACACCTTGTTTCCGCTACGAGGCATGTCGCCTGTTTCCACCGACTCTACCAGGCGGCTGCCAACCGGATCGCCGGGAAACAAGACCACGCCCCCTTTGGAGCCTTTGACCAAGGCTGTAAAAGTAGCAAGCGAAAAACCGCCCCGTTCGGCACTGATATGACACCGCGAACATTGCTCGACCATCCACGGTGCAATGTCTTTGGAGAAACTGATGCCGGCAGGATTGGTTGATAACGGTGCCGTTTTTTTCTCCTCTTCCTTTTTTTGGCGATTCGTCTTCTTGGCTTTCAGCAACGCGTCCCAGGTTGGCAACTCGGTTAGCTCCGCCCCCTGTACCGTTAATAGCTGGTGCGACTTTGCTAGTTCCGAATGAAGTTTTTTGATTTCCACGAGCTCTTTGACCGATGCATTCTCGACGAGCTCTTGAATCTGCTTGGTCGACAGTTCGATAACGTCAACGCTTTCGACCACTTTTCCATCATGGAGAAGTTGGCTGGCCTTTTTTAAGGAATCATTCATTCGCTCAACGTTGACGAGGCCAGGAATAGCGGCCTGGTTTTGGGCCAGGGCTAGTCTTTCGTTGAATTGCGCCAATACCAAAGCAAGGCAACAGATACGAAAGGTAATTGGAAGCATGTTATTCCATTTTGTCATGTAAAAAGATCAGCGTTCGTGGAGACCGAATTCGCGACTGAGATTATCGATTTGCGAACACAACAAACAAAATGACCGAAAACAAAACGAGAGTGACAACACCGACTCCAACGAGAAGGAAAACGTTGTTCTTTGATTTTGCTTTGGCCTGAGGCAATAAGCTCGGTTTCCCAGGTTTTCCCGGTTGCTTGGCGGCGGTTGGTTTTTCAATGGTTTTTAGCAATGGAGAAGAACCGCCAGCATTGCTTTTGGGAGGTGAAGAAATCGGAGAGGTTGCTTTGGCAATCGCTTGGCTTTTGGATTTCTTGGCGTTGGGTGCATTCGTATCATGTACGAGATCAATTTTACTATCGATCGTCGAGGCCTCGCTTTTGGCGATCGCCCTCAATACGCCGCTATCGGATGCCGACAAACTAACCACGGAACTGCCGACGACAACTTTGGTGCTGTTGCCACGATTGGTTACCGTATCGACATCGTGTTTAGATTTCCTTTTTCCTTCGTCGAGCAAGTCGGCTACGGACAGATTGTTGTTTCTTGCTTTGGACGGATCGTCTTCCGTTTCTTTACGATACTTGACCAACCAGTCTTCCAATATTTCAGCAACTTGCAAGCAATTCTTATAACGGAATCGCGGGTCCTTTTGCATCATTTTCACGCAGACTCCGTCCAATTCACCAGGGCAGTCCGGTCTATCCTTTCGGATATCGGGAGGCATGGAATTCTGATGGCGAATGATTCGACTTGGAATACTCCCGTCAGGGAACGGGGCATGCCCGGTCAACAAGAAGTAAAGAGTGCATCCGAGTCCGTACATGTCGGCGCGGCTGTCGATTTTGTGGCTGTTGATCGCTTGCTCGGGTGGCAAGTAGTCGGCGGTTCCTAAAACTTTGTCGTTGTACTCCATGGTCAACGAAGGGTCGGTCTCTTCCGAGAACAGCGCCAAGCCGAGGTCTAGAACTTTTACGACCCCTTTCTTGTTGATCAGGATATTGGCGGGCTTAACGTCGCGATGAATGAGTCCAGCCTCATGGGCATGGTGCAGTCCACGAGCGGATTGGGCGATGTAGTCAGCTGCAACTGCATAGGGCAACGGCCCATGTTTGCGAACCAACGTTTGCATGTCGGCACCATCGACATACTCCATGACCAAGTAGTGAGTGTCCTTTTCGTTGTCGATGTCGAAAGCGCGAACGATGTTCGGGTGGTTCAACGAAGCAATAGCCTGCGCTTCCCGCTTGAATCTTTCAAGATAGCTGTTGTTTCCAAGTTTCGATTTGGGGAGCACTTTGATGGCTCGCTTGTGCTTCATCACCAGGTGTTCCGCCAGGTAGACACTGCTCATGCCGCCTGACCCCAAATGTCCCAAAAGCTTGTGGTTACCTAAGAAGAAGCCCTTGTACTTACCTTGAAGGATCTTTTCGCATTGCCAGCGAGTCACTAGCCCAGCGTCTTCGAGTTCTTTGCAGACGACGACTGGATCTTCTGGCAAAACTCCGTCGTGTCGCGTTCGAATCAATTCGAGTTGAGCATGAAGATCAGCCGACTCGACAAGACGACTCTTTTCGATTAATTCGAATATTCGGTCTGATGTGATCTGCGTCATGCCAAATTGTTCCTCGAAGGCTCCGCTTGTGCCACAACTCTAGGGAGTTCCCGATTCAACGAACTTGAAAAAGCGAGCAACATGCATCAATGCATTCGATGTTACTTCACTTATCACCGTTCTCCCTAGTGTACTGAAATTTCTCTCAAAGCATATCGGCGGCCCATTAAGAAACCCTGTTTTCCCATTTTTCCGGCGTTAATCGTCGATTATCGGGGAACCAGTCCGCTTTTTTGCTCCCAAAATCGCCCCTCCCGATTTGGGGCCAGTATTGCTAAACTAGCGACGCTTTCCAGATCCAGTAACCAACGACATTCGCGCACTTTTTTCCCAAGGCAATTCTCCGCATGAGTTATTTCTCCGATATCAGCAAGATCCAATACGAAGGACCAAAAAGCCGCAATCCTCTGGCTTTTCGTTGGTATAACCCGTCTGAGTTGATCGATGGAAAGACGATGAAGGATCATTTGCGATTCAGTATTGTCTATTGGCATACGATGCGAGGGACTGGGGCAGACCCATTCGGACCAGGAACGGCAATTCGACCGTGGGACGATGGTTCCGACTCCGTCGACAACGCTCTGAAGCGGGTAGAAGTTGCCTTCGAAATATTTGAAAAATTAGATGCCCCGTACTATGCATTTCATGACCGCGATGTGTCTCCAGAAGGTGGCTCATTGCGTCAGACCAATGCAAATTTTGACCGAATTGCCAAGTCGCTCAAAGAGCATCAAGAAAAGACCGGAATCAAGTTGCTTTGGGGAACGGCCAACATGTTTAGCCACCCGCGATTTATGCACGGAGCAGCCACAACCTGCAACGCAGACGTTTTCGCTTTCGCGGCCGCACAAGTGAAGAAGTGTTTGGAAGTAACCAAAGAATTGGGAGGAGAAAACTACGTCTTCTGGGGCGGACGAGAAGGCTACCAGTGCCTCTACAACACCGACATGAAACGCGAATTGGACAACCTCGCTCGATTCTTCCATTTGGCGGTCGACTATGCCAAAAAAATAGGCTTCCAAGGTCCGTTTCTGATCGAACCCAAGCCAAAAGAACCAACCAAGCACC
>JANMLD010000382.1:0-13841 GCA_031372345.1 Pirellula sp. | reverse complement strand
TTTGCGGGAAATATGAATGAGATCCATTCCGGTTTCAGGATAGAGGACATCCGTCGACGGAGCGACGGATCTACGGGCGACGGATCTACGTTAGCCGTTGACAAAAGTAACGAGTCGTTTAGACTCGCAGATGGACTCGGGTGCTGAGCCAGCGTGTCGCTGGCTCGGAGAAAAGGGAAAACGGTGAAAATCCGTTGCGGTCCCGCCGCTGTAACCGGATACGAAGTCAACACAATTGCCACTACCGTCGATCGACTGTGGGAAGGCGTGGGCTGAGGATCATGCCGGAAGTCAGAAGACCTGCCTGATCGTCTGTTTTTTTAGTGGTAGTACCCTCGGGAATTGGGGACTGTCGCGTTTCGCTTGCTCGTACTCCTCAATCGCTGCGCATTTATCCGGCGTGAATTGGCGTGTTCCTGCTTAGCCCGATTCGTCGATGGTCATCTCTCTCGCTGGCGCTCCGTAGGAGTTTCGACTCCGCATCATCATCGAGGAAAATGATGAACAAGTCTATTAGCCGCCCCCGCGGCTTCACGTTGGTTGAGCTCTTGGTCGTAATAGCCATCATAGGGATTTTGGTGGGCCTGCTCTTGCCCGCCGTTCAAGCCGCACGCGAAGCCGCACGCCGAATGCAATGTAGCAACAATGTCAAGCAAATCGGGCTGGCGTTGCATAACTACGAATCCGCCTTTCGTGTCTGGCCATCGCAGTCGACAGGCCCTGAGCCAGGACGGAATTTTAATGCTCGTCGAGGGAGTTGGTTCACCGCCTCGCTCCCCTACTTTGAACAAGTCGGTCTGTACCAGCAATTCAATCCACAACTCCATTGGCACGATGCAGGTAATCTAACTTCGGTCAAGACATCCGTTCCGAGCCTTTCGTGTCCATCGGCAATTCCACGAGACGGATTTGAATGGACAGTTCTGGTTGACTATGCCAACGCGACCACCACCACCGCAACCTTCGGTCCTCGCAGTTTTTATCCGGGGGCGACTACCGACTACGCCAATGTGGGCGGTATTAGCACACAGCTAAATGCTGTCCTACCGGTAGGACAACAACTTTCGGACCCGCTCAATTGCGGCATTCTGAAAGGGACTGCCGTCCGACTGTCTGAGGTCAGCGATGGTCTATCCAACACGTTCCTCGTTGTCGAATGCGCGGGACGCCCCAATCTGTATCAAAACGGTCGCCTCGTTCCCGATGGTGCGACACCCAAGACTTGGAGCGGCTCAGCCAGTGTCACACGACCCTTTCCGACAGGTGGCGTATGGTCGAGCCATAACAAAGGATTTCTCATCGACGGATCACAAGCCGATGGCAATACGCTTATCCGCCCAGGCACGTGCTCTATCAACTGCAGCAATGACAACGAAGTCTACGCCTTCCACACCGGTGGTGCCATGATCCTTATGGCAGATGGCTCCGTCCGATTTGTCGCAAAATCCATTCCGATCGAACAGCTCGTCGCCTTGGCTAGCCGCAACGGTCAAGAAGTCATCTCTTACGAGTAAGAGTGGCTTCAACTTCGTGACATCTCTTACCAACGATTGAGCCCAGGAGCAACTTTCATGACAGCGAAAACGTTGATGGTCATGGGCACGAGTTCCTCGGCTGGTAAGAGCCTGTTGACGGCCGCGATCTGCCGGTGCTTCGCCCGACGGGGTGTACGCGTTGCACCGTTCAAAGCTCAGAACATGTCCAACAACTCAGCAGTTTGCTCGGATGGATCCGAAATCGGACGATCTCAAGCTTTCCAAGCCTTTGCGGCATCGGTCCCGCCCCATTCGGACATGAATCCAATCTTGCTGAAACCTGAGGGAGACACGCATTCCCAAATCATCCTCAACGGTCGGCCGCTAAAATCGCTCCAAGCCCATGAGTACTTCCAACGTAAAAAAGAATTTTGGCCACACGTCACTGGGGCTTTGGATCGATTGCGAGAGCAGTACGAGCTGGTGGTCATCGAAGGGGCTGGGAGCCCTGCCGAACTCAACTTGTCGTCAGTCGAGATCGTTAACATGGCGGTCGCGCGTTATGCAAACTCGCCGGTATTGCTGGTCGGCGATATCGAACGAGGGGGTGTTTTTGCGCAATTGCTTGGGACCCTTTGGCTCTTACCGCCCGAGGAGCGTGCTTTGATTAAGGGCCTCGTTGTTAACAAGTTTCGAGGCGATTTGAGACTGTTCGATCGCGGCGTTGCAATACTTGAGGAACGCGGAGCTGTTCCGGTGCTAGGCGTATTGCCATGGCTCGATGCATTGGATCTCCCCGAAGAAGATGCAGTTGCTTTAACTGCATCCCTTCCAATCATCGAATCAGCAACCGATTCATGCGATCCAAGACTCGATATTGCGGTGATTCACTTCCCGCACATCTCCAACTTCGATGACTTTGATCCAATTGCGAGCGAGGCCTCGGTAAGGCTTCGATATGTAAAAGCGTCGCAACAACTTGGACGCCCCAATGTGGTCATTTTACCGGGAACTAAGAACACACTCAGCGATCTGAATTGGTTGCGGTTGACAGGCCTTGGCGAACGCATTTTGGAGTTGCACGCGGAAGGCACCGTCGTCATCGGAATTTGCGGAGGTTACCAAATGCTAGGCCGGCATTTGAGCAATCCGAATCGTGTCGAGAACGATTGGCATTCCGCAACTGGACTCGGCCTGCTCGACATCGAGACTATTTTTCAAACAGAAAAGCAGACTTGCCAAATCAAAGCCGAGATTCTTGACGACGCCATGGCACCAGGCACGCTGGGCGAATCGATCAGCGGCTATGAAATCCATGTCGGCCACACGACTTCTTCATCGTCATGGCTTCGCTTGGAAAATGCTACGGCGGAATCGGATCCGTCGAAAACTAATCCATCCAGATTCGATGGAGCTAGGTCAAGCGATGGCCGCGTGTGGGGATGCTACATGCATGGGCTGTTTCACAACGATCGGTTCCGATCGGCGTGGCTCCGTTCCCTAGGTGTTGCAACCCCCTCGCAGTCGCAATCGCTCAACGCCAACCAAGCGATCTTGCGCTCGCTCGATCGACTGGCGGATGCGTTCGAAACGCATATCGATATGAACCAACTCGAAAAAATCATTTGGAGCCAGGAGCTCGCAACAACCCATGTCGGATGAAATCAATCAAAAACACAAAGAGCGAATGGTTCGGATCAACGAAGTCAAGGATCGACAGCTCGCTGAAGCCACGGAAGAAAAAGGGCTCATCATCGTCCATACCGGGGCAGGCAAAGGCAAGTCGACGGCAGCCTTCGGCATGGCCGTTCGTTCGCTTGGGCAAGGCATGAAGGTTGCCATTGTCCAGTTCATCAAGGGTGCCATCCCGACCGGCGAAGGTGCATTCATTGACAATATTGCAAAGCTGGGCATGCCAATCGAGATGCACACACTCGGCGAAGGTTTTACTTGGAAGACTCAGGATCGCGAGCGGGACATCGCCACCGCCCACAAGGGCTGGCAAAAGGCTGTGGAGTTAATGCGCGATCCCTCGATCGATTTGGTGATCTTGGACGAACTGAATATTGCGACGAAGTACGAGTACATTGCGACCGCTACCGTGGTAGAGGAATTGCTACAAAAGAGACCGATGTTGCACGTGGTGATCACCGGTCGAAACGCTAGCCCTGAGTTGATTGAGATCGCGGATCTCGTTTCAGAAATGAAAGTCATAAAACATCCCTATTCTCGCGGGGTCAAACCGCAGCGGGGAGTCGAATTCTAAACCTCCATGTCGAATTCTAAACTCAAAAGCACACTTACATTGATCTTGGGCGGAGTGCGAAGTGGCAAGAGCCGCTTTGGACAAGAGCTCGCTCATCGGCTGGGCAATGACGATGTCCTTTTCGTTGCCACCGCGGAATCCCGCGACGAAGAAATGGCGCGCCGGATCGACAAGCATCGGCAATCACGGCCAGACACTTGGAGGACGCTCGAACAGCCACTGAAAACGGGCAACGCGATCCAGGTTTGCGAGTTGTTGCCAAAAGTTGTTTTGGTCGATTGCTTAACGTTGTTGGTCAGCAATGTGCTGTTGGAAAACGAGTCGGATCTCGATACGCCGGAGGGGATTGATGCGATCGAAAACCGGATGCATGCCGAGGTCGAAGATCTCATTGCAGTAGCCAAGAACCACGGGAGCCATTTGATCGTGGTTTCAGGCGAAGTGGGTATGGGCTTGGTTCCAGGAAATGCGTTAGGACGATTGTTTCGCGACATGCTCGGCTGGTCCAACCAACAACTTTCCGCCAACGCGACCTCGACTTACCTCATGGTCGCAGGCTTAGCAATCAACGTGTCGTCGCTTGGATGCTCGGTGCAACAAGCCGCCCAAGAACTTTCAAATGAACTTGAAACAGGAGTATTTTAATGAAGTCGGCGATAGACGGGAAACCGAATTTTACATCCATGGGGCTTGTCTCAATCAAAAACAACGGGAGAGCGAGGCTCCTGCCGAGCTGGCGTCGCAATGGTTCGGCAGGAGCCTCACCCTCCCGAGTCATGAATTGGTTACGTCAGGTCGATGTGATTCTCGTCGTTTTTCTTGGTGGGTTGTTCGTCCTTGCATTGGGTTGCCGTAATAATGAGCCGCATTCAGTCTCGCCATCGACAAGCCCAGCGAGCCATGAAGTCCAACTTGAGACGGTAGCTGTGGATCGATTGAAGCGAACCATTCGCTTCACCGAAGCACCCAAGCGAATCGTTTCCTTGTCACCATCCACCACCGAACTGCTGTACGCGATCGGGGCTGGGGAGCAGTTGGTTGGAGCCACCGAACATTGTAACTACCCAGATGCGGCGACCAAACTCAAGCGGGTTGGTGGCGGGACGTTGCAAGGAATAAGTCGGGAGACCATTCTAAGCCTGAACCCCGATCTGATTTTATGCAAGTGGGATAGCCATCAGCCACTCATTGAGCCGTTTGAACGCTTCCAGGTGCCGATCATGGCGATTGGTGCCGATACGCTGGCCGAACTGTATGACGAAGCTGTGTTGCTTGGCCAAGTGACGGGACATGCAGCCGAGGCTAGCCAATTGATCGAACAAATGAAGCAGCGTGTCGTGGCTTTGACTTCTTGGGTCGATTCGGTTCCGATGGATCAACGTCGACGCGCATTCTACGAGGTTTGGGACGAACCTCTGATGACCGCTGGGCCAAAATCGTTTATCGGAGAGATGCTCGAGATGGGGGGGATGAAAAACATATTCGACGACACAACGGTCCGGTACCCTCGCATCAGCGATGAGGTGGTTCTGGATCGCGATCCTGAGGTGATTCTTGCACCCTCCACGCATCGAGCCAAGGTCAGCATGGAAATCCTGGCCAAGCGTCAAGGATGGGACCGGATAACGGCCGTGCGAGATCGGCAAGTGTTCTTGATCGATGGCGATCAAGTGTCTCGGTGCGGCCCACGCATGCTCGATGCTTTGGAGGAGATGATTCGCGCGGTCTATCCCGATAAGCTACCTAAAGTACATGCGACGGAACCGAATGACTCTCGTGCAGACCCGGGGAACGATTCAAAACAGGACATGGACCGTTGAAGTATCCCATCGTCACGTTTGCATGTACGATTGTGTTCTTGCTGGCACTGGCTATCGTCAGCCTGGTTTCGGGTGCCGTTTCGATTTCGGCGTACGGAGTCCTGCAATGGCTCCTTGGATTCGAAGCTGCGTCGCTCACGAATACAGAGCGCACGATTCTGATGCAATTGCGATTGCCTCGCGTCATCACGGCCTGTCTTGTGGGTTGCTCGCTTGGGATTGCGGGCGTCGGCTTTCAAGGCTTGTTTCGCAATCCACTGGCTGATCCCTACGTGATCGGGGCATCGAGCGGGGCTGGCCTGGGAGTTACCTTGGCGGTGGTACTTGGTTATCAAGCCAGTTTTGCGGGGCTGAGCGGGGTCGCTCTATCGGCAGTTGTTGGATCGTTGTTGGCGGTATCTGTCGTTTTCACGATCGGTTCTGTGGGGCGAGGAAGTTCGGTATTGACCCTGTTGTTGGCTGGAGTGGCGGTCAGCAGCATGATCAATGCAATCGCCTCGTTACTCATGTACTTGAATGACGATAGCGTGGTGGTGATCTTGGCATGGTTGATGGGTAGTCTTGCTGGCAACGACTGGAGTGTCGTGTTTGCGACAACGGTGTCCTCGCTTGTCGGTTTTGCAATCCTGTGGAGTATGTCACGGCCGATGGATGTCTTTTTGCTTGGCGACATCACGTCGGAGTCGCTCGGATTAGATTTGTTTCGATTTCGCATTCTATTGGTGGTGGGTTCGAGTATTGCCACCGCGGCTGCTGTCGCTTCGGCTGGGATCATTGGGTTTGTGGGATTGATTGCACCGCATGTGGCCCGCCGTCTGGTTGGGCCTCGTCATTTGTGGTTGCTGCCGATGAGCGCATGCATCGGAGCTGCCATCATGATGGTGGCGGATGTGGCGGCAAGGACGGTGGTTGCGCCAGCGGAATTACCGGTCGGGATTTTGACGGCCATATTGGGTTGTCCGTTCTTTTTATTCCTGCTGAAGTCACGCAAGGAAACACAGGACGGTGCCGCATGAGTCAGCTTACGAGCAAGGACTTGACGTTTTCGTACGCGAACCGATTGATTTTGGATCGTATTTCAATGGAGTTGAGAGCTGGCGAAG
Source organism: Pirellula sp. (assembly GCA_031372345.1). Classification (GTDB taxonomy): domain Bacteria; phylum Planctomycetota; class Planctomycetia; order Pirellulales; family Pirellulaceae; genus JBKCUI01. The sequence goes on along the minus strand of JANMLD010000382.1, from coordinate 7,177 downwards.
TGGTCGTGCTGCTCGGTGCCAATGGAGCAGGTAAGACGACGTTACTGCAATCGCTGTGTCGCCAGCTTCGACCTGAGGCTGGCACGGTTGAGGTGGCCGAGCGGGACATCAAGCTTTTTACGCGGCGTTCGTTGGCACAGAATATCGCGTTCATGCCACAACACGAAAATCGCCAATACGAATTGACGGTCCACGATGTCGTTTCACTAGGTCGCACGCCCCACTGCGGATGGTGGATGCCGCTTTCAAAACACGACCGTGAAGTCGTAGAGGAATCGCTTACAGCCACTGGGCTTTCGGAATATCGGCAACGCCTTATCACGCAACTGTCGGGGGGCGAATGGCGGCGGATGATCTTAGCCAGAGCACTTGCACAAGACGCTCCGATCTTGCTTTTGGACGAACCCACCGCCGGCCTCGATTTGAAGTACCAGTTCGACGTGCTGGACAGGGTGCGTCGGATGGCCAAGGAACGCAACTTGGTCGTCGTCGTAACGCTTCACGATTTGAATCATGCGGCGATGTTCGGTGATCGGTTGGCGCTGCTATCCAATCACGCGTTGATCGCCATTGGAACTGCCCGGGAGGTACTGACACCGAGCTTGATTCGACAAGCGTTCGATGTCTCGGTAACGGTTATCGATCATCCGGTGCATGGGACTCCGTTTGTGGTGCCGATGTATCCAAGTTGCCGTGACACCGAGAGCGGTAACGCGGTGCGCGATGACTGAGTTTCACTTCGCTTCCGTTGTCGTATTGGCTTTCCTGGGAGATATCCTTTTGGGGGATCCACCAAATCGGTTTCATCCGGTCGCTTGGATGGGAAACGCGATCGGGCTGGTCCGACGCTCGGCACCCAAATCAAGTGACGCAGTTCGTTTTGGATGGGGATTGGCATTGGTTTGTGGTGGTGTGGTTTTTATGGGTCTGCTGGGCTGGATCGTCCAACGCGCCTGCCAGTCCTGTCCGGTATTGGTTAGCATCGTGGTTCAAGCGGTCGTGTTGAAATGCTCGTTTAGCATAAGATCGTTGGCCAAGGCTGCAAAAGGTGTCAGCACTGCACTGCGCAATGAGGATATCGATGCAGCTCGACATCAAGTCGCATATCATCTTGTCAGCCGAGATGTTTCGAAGCTGGACGCATCGAAGCTATCGGCCGCGACGATCGAGTCGGTAGCAGAAAACACGAGCGATTCGGTCATTGCGCCTTTGTTTTATTTTGCGATTGCCGGTTTGCCGGGCGCGCTCGTGTATCGGTTTGTTAACACCTGCGATGCGATGATAGGTTATCGCACTGCGGAGCTAGAATGGTTTGGAAAGGCGGCGGCTCGGACCGATGATGTGTTGAATTGGCTTCCGGCGCGCATCACTGCGGTCCTGATTCTTTTGGTGGGAGGAATCCCGAAGGCTAGGTTTCGCAAAGCGACCTCGATTTGGATGCGCGATCATCGTTTGACATCTAGTCCTAACGCGGGGCATCCGATGAGTGCAGCGGCGGGTGTGCTGGGGGTAGTTTTAGAAAAAGAGGGACATTATGTCCTCGGAGCAGGTCAGCCTAATCCTACGGCTGCTACGATCGAACAAGCGATTGGGTTGCTATGGGCAACGTCTTTGGCCTGTGGTTTGCTTTTCATTGCAACGTTTTTCCTTTGCGGTTGGGGGCAAACGCGATGAGCATGCCGATTGATCCGTTCATCGAAGCGTACCATGGTGGGATCGACCCAGCGGAACTTGCTCGACTTGGTATCGAGCCAGAGTGCGCGATCGATTTTAGCTCCAATATTTTGCCCTTTGGCCCATCACCGCTTGTGCTGGAGGCGATTCGAACGACACCTATAGATAGGTATCCAGATCGCGAGTGTCGTTTGCTTCGGAATGCTATCGCCGAGTTGCATTCGATTGATGCCGATCGCATCTTCGTTGGCAATGGATGCAGTGAGTTGATTCATTTGATCGCGAGTTCGATTATCCGGCCTGGTGATCCCGTTTTGGTGGTGGGGCCGACGTTTTCGGAGTATGAGCGGGCCTCGCGTTTAGCAAGTGGGACCGTGTACCAGTGTTTGGCTGTCGTAGAGGAGGGGTTTGCATGTCCTTGTCATGCCATCGACTCGATGCTTGGTCGGTTGGCGATAAAAGTGGTGTGGATTTGCAATCCGAACAATCCGACGGGGCAAAGCGTCACTCGCGGGCAATTCGTGGATTGGCTTAAACAGTACCCGCTTACGATCTTCATTATTGACGAAGCATATATCGAGTTTGCGGATCTTGTCGAGTCGATGATCGACTATGAATTTGATAATTTGATTGTGCTTCGGTCGATGACGAAGGCCTACGGGATGGCTGGTTTGCGTTTAGGTTATGCAGTGCTGTGCAATCCGCTGTATCAAACGATTCGCGGTCGGCGAGCACCCTGGTCGGTCAATGCGATCGCGCAAACAGCGGGTTTGGCTGCGATTCAGGATCCGGCTTATTATGTGGATGCCATGAGGCGGCTTCAGGATGCAAAGCAGTCCATGTTGGAGAGTTTCGAATGTCATGGATTTCAGCCGCTCGAGAGTGACACTTGCTTCTTTTTGTTGCCGATTGATGGCCCTGGAGTTGTTCGAAGTGCATTGCTCCGAGATGGTTTGGTGGTTCGAGACTGCCAGTCGTTTGGCATAGAAAGGCATTTGAGAATTGCGGTACACGAACCGGTCCACAATCTCCGACTTGTGCATGCGCTGTTGAGTTTGCAACAGGAAGTCAACTCGTCCGGCCCGTTAGCAGAAGCGTCTATGCCGAACTCGCCAGTGGAAAGAACTTCATCGCAATCGCAGCAGTCAGTCGAATGGAATGACGATTTTCGTGATCGGCTCAACATGTTGTTTCGTCGAAGGCGTGACGTCCGTCGATTTCGGCGGGACGCGATACCGGATGGCTCGCTGTTGCGTTGGATCGAGGCGGCTTGTTTAGCACCGTCGGTTGGGCTTTCACAGCCATGGCGGTTTGTATCCGTTTCGTCACCTCACAGGCGTGCAAGTGTTGTCGCGGAATTTGAGAAGCAGAATGCGATTGCAGCCGCTGGATACGACGACGAGACAGCCACACGTTATCGGGCCTTGAAATTAGCTGGACTTCGTGAAGCGCCGGAGCAACTTGCCGTATTTGTGGACCTCGATCCGCAGCAAGGCCAGGGGCTGGGTCGAGCGACGATGCCTGAATCGATTGCCTATTCGGTGGTTGCGGCCATTCAGAATTTTTGGCTTGCGGCGAGGAGTGAAGGGGTCGGGGTCGGCTGGGTCTCGATCCTGCGCCCTGGAGTGATTGCGGAGTTGGTGGATGTCCCGTCAACTTGGCAACTGATTGCTTATTTGTGCATCGGATTTCCAGAGGATGCAGTCGATGAAGTGCCGGAGCTTGAACGGAAGGGTTGGGAACAACGAGTGGATATTCAGTCCCATTGGCTTCAGCGATGACTCTTCATGGTCCTCTAGTTGCTTCGCAAGGACGCATCGTTGAAGCGATGGTACAAGTCGATTCGAGCTCGCCGCGGTAGTAAAGTTGCACGAGTCGCAGTGGCGCAACTACCAGCCTTTCCGGTGACGGTACAGTACTTGTCTCTCAGCGTATCGACGCACTCGGAAATTCCACAAAAACCTGGACAGATTCTGCGGGAAGAACGCTCCGTTCGATTGACCAATTGGACAAAGTTACCGCTGTCACGTATGATGCAGGTGGAAATCAGTTGACCGTTCGGGATCCAAACAACGTCGGTGCGGATATGGTTTACGACTCTCTTGGCAGAAACACGCAGCGAACGGAATGACACAGCGTGACTACCGTTCAGTTGCCAATAGTCCATCGGGAACGATCGCCGATAGCGACATCTTCACTTTTGATCGCAACGGGAGAATGCTAACTGCTGTCTCTGGTCGTTACAACGACACCGTCGGCTACGCGTACCTGGGCTACTCGTGGGATGCCAACAAGAACAAGACGGCCGAAACGATCGGTGGAGTCATGAGTGGCTACAGATTCACATCGACCGGAACTGCTTACGATGACGAAGACAGACTCACTGGCTATCAGCGAGCCGCGACAAGTGGCTCAGCTCTTCTTGCTCAATCCTGGGCACTAACATCGGTCGGTGACTGGTCGAGTGTCACCACCAATGGGACGGCAGTCACTCGGACGCATGGTCCAACTCACGAGCTCCTAACCTCAGGTGGCCAAAGCGTAACGACAGACGTCAAAGGAAACCAAACGGTTCTCCCCTCCGGTCTCCAGCCTCCGGCCTCCAGCCTGCCCACAGCCACCTATCGCTACGTGTTCGCCAGTTACATTGACGAACCAGTTGTGCGAAAGACGACCGGTAGTAGCGGAACGCTTTTGTATTTTCATCGCAACCAACAATATTCCATCCTCGCTCTAACCGATTCCAGTGGCAACGTAAGCGAACGCTACGCCTACACCGCCTACGGACAACCCACGTTCTTGAACGCTTCGGCAACGGTGCAAACAAGTTCGGCCGCGGGCAACCGTTACACCTACACAGCTCGCGAATGGGATGCAACACTCGGCATGCATCATTTCCGAGCAAGATGGATGAGTGGCTTGACGGGTAGGTTTCTCACCAGAGACCCAATTGGGTTTAAGGGTGGAATTGGGCTTTACTGTTATGTTAATGACAGGCCTTTCGACTATCTCGATCCGTTGGGGCTTGATCCTTGGCGTCACATTGAACACAAGAAATCATGCTATGGGACAGGTGTTATTCACACGGTCAAATGCGGTGAGCTGAATCCAGCGGTATCCGTGGGATTCGAATATGCAAGTTCCCACGGCATTTCAATTGGTATTATTCCGGATTGGATAGGAGTAGATTTTTCAAGTCAATTCAACAAGACAGTTGGTTCGTCACTTAACGAAGTCGACAAGACGTGCTGCATTGGTACATTGAAAACTGTGCGTGAATTTAAGGTGTGTCTTGAATGGGATGAGGTATCGATAGATTCTCACTGGGAATGGTTGACCCAAAGAGTTTGCCTACCAGATCCTCTTCTTGGCTCGCGTTGCTATGACGTTTCAATTCCGAATTTTGTTCTGGGGTTCCGTTTTACTGCCAACCGAACAATATCGTTCGAAACACCAATTATTTCTGAGACGGGTACATCATGCAATTGCCCGGCGAAGTAGTTGATAAATGGATTTGAAACGAGATCCTAAGGGTAATTTCAAACGATCTTGGTTGCAAATTCCTCTTTCGTACATCTTCGTTTTTACGTTCATTGTCGCGGTTGCATTAACATTCGCTCGAGTGATGATCGGAACGGGATGGTCAAACACGCTCGTTGTGGAGATTAGCCACTCATCCGTAATCGATGGTAGAGTTTTGAAATGCGTAGTTTTCCGCGACAGGAATGCTGGACTTGTTTGTGTAGCCATCGAGGAAGCAACGTACATGAGCGGGAAGGTGTTACAGGGCAGTTTGCCTGTCTGGTTGAGTACAGACCAACACCAGAGGCGTTTGTTTGTGAAATCAAAAGAGCTAGTACTTTCAAGGGATCATTGCCTTGTCATTTGTAGTGGAATCGAGGGAAACATTTACCAGAAAAACTATTCGTCGTCCGACATGAACCGGTTTTATGATTGGCCAACATTGAAGAATGAGTGGAGGCTATTTCAGGAAGTTGAGGAAGGATCGAGGGTGCGAGCCAGCGATTCCCGGTGATGAAATTTGGTTCTCTTTAAAAGAACAGAACTGAGCATAATCGGTCGCTGAATACGGACAGAGAGCTGCACCGGTGGCTTCAATCGGCTGGCTTGCACGGGAACAGCGTATTCCCTGCGTTTTCTCCATAGATTTTCTGAGCGTTTTCGCTTTTCTAACGATACCCAATCAAGCCATTACAGGTTGTTGCACTGGGGGGGGTCTGGTCGTTACTCACTGCGGTTATCTTGTTTCGACTCGGTTTTTGAGGTCGTTTTGACGTTGCATGCATAGCTTCCAACGGCCACGCATCCGTGCTGCGAGCCAAGACGTTCTGGAGTATTGTGTACGAGAACTCGTCAATTAGTCTTGCTGATGCACGACTGGGGTCGTGATTGGCGTGAAAGGCCAATTTATCTGTTCGAGTTGGGTATCTCCTCGCTAGGAAGTCCTTTCGAAGGGTGATTGTGAACTTGGTTTTGAGTGTAGTTGCGGAGGCTTAGACAGTTGTTTTTTTGTGCTCGTCGTCTTTTGCTGCATTAGTTTCCGTTAGGTGGTATCGGTTTTCTTTGGATCGATTTGGACAATTTGCGTTTCTGGCTGACAGGCGTTGCAACGTTGAGCGAGATTCGATTCTCGCCTTGCTTGCCTTGCAACAATTCGGGCCGCTTGGAGTTGTTCTGGCACCGCGGCACCTTTAGAAAAATACATTTCGTCTGGGGTCTGCCACCCCTTGAACGCCGAGTGAGGCACGTGGGAATTATGTTGATCGACATAAAACGCGACAAGCTTTCGCACCGTTTCAACGGAGTCGAGTTCGTTCAGATACAACCACTGATGCTTGAGAATTCGCCACCACGCTTCAATCATGCTGTTGGAAAAGACGACGTCGACTTGAGCCAAAATACGCTTGAGAGTGCCTGACTCTATGAGCGCCGTGACGGCGGAGTTGGTGTTTTCGACTCCACTGTCCATGTAAACTTGTGGAACGGAATCAGTTAGTACCCCTTTCGCCGCTTGCTGTAGGAGCGTGGCAGTGACAGCAGGATCGAATGTTCCTCCTACGCACCACGCGAGAATCCGTCGCGAAAAGTTGTCGATGATCGCATGCAGGTATGCTCGCCGTCCATCAAGCAATCGCACGATGGAGGTATCGATATGCCAAATTTCGTTTGGCTTGGCTGCGCGAATGCCGACTTTAGGCTTGGGCGGATAGATTCGATTTCGCGGACGCTTCCAACCATGGAGCCGAACCATGCGATACCAAGACGTTGGCGAAGCGAAGACTTTCTCTAACCGCTGAGCAAGTCTGGCGAGAGCACCCGTATTAAGATGCCGATACTCATTGGCCATGACCAGCTCTCGGATCGTATCGATTTCACCAATTGTTAATCGACTGGGAGTCGTTCGTGGGCAGGAATTCCGATCGTTCAAGCCACACTTATCCGCCTGATTCCAAGCATGGTAGCGAGAATGGGACAGCCGAAG
>JANMLD010000366.1:0-1741 GCA_031372345.1 Pirellula sp. | reverse complement strand
CTTGCGGGTCCAGGATGAAGATGGCGTAGTCGGTGACGTTCTCGACCAGCAGGCGGAAAAGCTCGGCGTCAGATTCCTTACAGCTTTCTCGTTGTGGTTGCAGCATGGTTGGTGGCTCCTGTGAAAAACGTCATTGATCCTACTCCGGGGAGTCCCCGCTTCCTGCGATGAGAGCGAGTATTGTAACGGAACGGGCTGTGGACTCTAGACGTAGGCGGCTGGCCAAATGATGAAGTGACCGATGCGGTAAGTCATTAACCGCTTTGCGGTATTTCGGTCGATGCCCGACTCGCACCGGTTTGATATGCGTTTGACACGCCGGAACATAGATCCTCATTGTCTCAAGGCATTCCAAGTATCTTCCTAATCCTCCCCCACAACCTCCGCTGAACCCGCCAGTCAGTCTCCCTGGTTAATGGTCGTAGCAACCGCTCGTGGATCTGCGCTTTCCCCTGGATCACTTCCGGCAAGTAAAGCAACTCCTCCTGAATATCTGGCGCCAGATTCAGCAAGCTCATTATCTGCGTCATCCTTGGCTGACTGATTCTGCCGAGTTCTGCAAGTTGTTGGAAGCTTTCTACCTGTCCCGAATCCATCATCGACTGCATCCGATTGGTTAGTGCAACCAACTTCGAGATCCGGGGAATGCGACCAATCTGTGCAGCCTTTTCTTTCCTGGCTTTGGCGGCATCTCGACGCTTGTGAGCCTCACCTTGGAATGCAATTTTGCGCTTTACCTTGATCATACAAGCACCTCATCACCTTTAGCGGCTAGTGTTTTGATTCCAGATCGATGGAAGGAGACTGAGATAGCAACATCGTGTGGATCGTACTCCACCCGCTCAACAAGCACTTCCATTAGCTTGCCTTGCTCACGTTGAGAGACGGATTTCCACAGTGTGTCGAAATCACCGAAGGCCGCTCGTATCTCTGCGTCCACTAGTTCAGATGACTCTAACTCGGTCATTCGAATGCGCAGTTGCTGCAGTTCCAATTCCGAGTGCGCCGTTCGTTCATTAATCTCCGCAAGGCGAGCAAGCGTTGGTTCGTTGGGTTGCAGCATACTTGCAATACGTTTGATCTCGGCATGATCACGAGCCAGTTGCGTTTCGTATTGCTTCAGTTGTTGCTGCAATTCCTTTGTTCCGTTGTCAACCGACTTACGAGATTGGCGTAGTACTTCCTGCATTAGACCATCGTCTGTGGAAATGCATCGAATCTGGTCGACAACTGCCGATTCTAATTCCGCTGCAGGGAGCGCCTTCGATGGACAAGTTTCCCAGCCACATTTGACGGCTTTGAGGCAGGTGTAATATCGGTATCGTTTGGCGGCGTTAGTTGGCTGGTTGCTCGCGAACGAAACGATTGTGGACGGACCAACAGTGTTCACTTGGATGGCTCTCGCTGTGGATAATCCAGCGGTCTCCCTCCCATCTGAGCAAAGACTATTTGCCTTCATTCAAATCATCCCAAACAGTCTCCTCTGTAAACTTGATGGTGTGCCCTCGCTTTTCCTTCAGCGTCAAAACGCCTTTGGCATCAACACTGAGAAAAAAGCCAGGCCGATTTATCGCTTCAAGCTCGAAGCTTTGTGTTTTAGTATCGACAAAAAGATTTGACCCTCGTCGTTTTTTATAGATGGGGATATAGGTGTAAATAACTATTTTACACAAGGGATTTGGGTGGCTGTTTTTTGTGGGGGGCAAAGAGTGTTAATAAAACAAGTAAAATAGATGTTTTT
>JANMLD010000340.1:0-8918 GCA_031372345.1 Pirellula sp. | reverse complement strand
GCCGAGCTAGCGTCGCATTGGTTCGGCAGGAGCCTCGCCCTCCCGAATAATCATCCCCTCACGAGTCCCCCCAATGAGTCAAGACCCACGTGTTGTTTGGCACGAACAATCCGTGACCGAACAACAACGCTTCGAACGCAATCAACATCGGGGTTGCGTCGTTTGGTTCACCGGGCTCAGCGGCTCGGGCAAGAGCACCGTCGCCAATCTCGTGGAACAGAGACTTTTTGAGCTCGGTGCACATACTTTCCTGCTGGATGGCGACAATGTCAGGCATGGCCTATGTGCTGGTCCTAACCTACTCGAACCAGTCCACGGCCATGAGTTTGCAAAACGCTTTGGCCTAGGCTTTGGCCCTCAAGACCGAGAAGAGAATATTCGTCGTGTTGGAGCCATTACTCAGCTCTTTGCCTCTGCAGGCCTTATTTGCTTAACTGCCTTTGTAAGCCCCTATCGTGTCGATCGCGACCGTGTCCGACATTGGGTAGAATCTCGTGGAGCCAAAGGTGATTTCTTGGAAGTGTTCGTCAACACGCCGCTAGAGACTTGCATCGCCCGCGATCCCAAGGGACTCTACCAGCAAGCCATTCAAGGCAAAATTCCAAATTTCACAGGTATTTCAGATCCATACGAATCGCCCGAGTCCGCCGAATTGGAACTCGCGGGCGGAACCTACTCACCCGAAGTCTTAGCCGATCAAGTCATTCAGATGCTCATCGCACGAAAGGTTATTGCACCATGAAGTTTTCAAACGCAGTGTGGCCTTCTATTTGCTCCATCGTGTTTTCGTTCCTGGCAGTCAACGTACTTTTGGTTAATGGTCAGGAGAAAACAGCCAGCGAGAATGCCTCGCAGCTGTTTATTACGAAACACCAGCTAACGCAGTACGCAGAGGATGCGACCAAGTGGGATAAGGACGTTGCCAAATTGTCGCAAAACAACGCGACCGAAGGTGGCGACGATGTCATCCTCTGCTTGGGTAGCTCCAGCTTCCGCCTATGGGACACCATTTCCGAGGACATGGCCCCCCACAAAATCGTGCGTCGAGCCTACGGGGGAGCAAAGTACTGCGATCTCGCGATCCACGCTCCGCAACTCGTCGAAGGACTTAGTTTTCGAGCGGCCATGATTTTTATCGGCAACGACATTACTGGAAACGCGAAGGATAAGACCCCAGAGGAAGTCGCCCGCCTATCGAGGATCGTCATCGATACGGTTCGCAAACAGCGACCCGATGCTCCAGTATTCTTGATTGCGGTCACTCCCTCACCATCTCGCTTTCAACACTGGCCCAAAATAGTCCTAGCCAATCAGGCACTCGAAAAACTTGCGTCGATCGACACGAAGACCTTCTTCGTCTCAACGCAAAGCAAGTACTTAAATGCGCAAGGTGAGCCGCGTCCTGAACTCTTTGTAAAAGACATGCTTCATCAAAACAAAGAGGGCTACGCGATTTGGGCGAGCATCCTCAAAGACACCTTGGACAAGAACCTGCGATAGCCGAGCGTGTCGTTGCCGCGAATTCTATAACCACTTCCAACGAGCCTGTCGCAACTGCGCCAAGGGAGAACCGGCCAACACCTCATACCAAACCGTGACCATCGTGCCGTCGGAGCATTCGACCGTAGACGGATATCCCAGATCGGATGATTTTGCGTCGGCCGTAATGGAGATGGCTTCGCTCCAGGATTTCCCTGAGTCTTGGCTGATGCGAACTTGGATGCCAAGGGGACTGCGTCGGTGGCCATACGACATCAGGAGATGACCGTTTCGCATCCTCAGCAAATGCGAGGGAAGTCCCCAAACTCCGATCGTGTGGGGTGTTGTCCAAGTGCGACCGCCGTCCTTCGATTCGCTTTGCAAGGTTTGGCCGTCGTCCGCTTTGTTTTCATTGCGAATATGGCAGACGAGCGTACCGTCTTCCGCGTCCATTACATGCAACTCGTGGTAGCGAAGTGGGTCGTCGCCGGGCCTTGCTGGAATGGTTGCAAGCCACTCCCAGTTCAAGCCATCATCCTCGGATTCGCAAACACCAATCCGCTCATCGCCGTAGAGGGCTTTGCCTGCGTAGATCAGTCGTTTGTCTCGCATAACAACTGGGCCATGCGGACTGTTTAGAGGAACTCGGTAGCGATACGACCAAGTTACACCTCCATCGGTCGATCGGAGCATGTAGTTGCCGAGCTCCGTCTTGCGTTGTTCCGCCGTCAGTCGATTTTGAACGGCTTGCCATTCCAGCAATAGCTTGGGATCGGAAAAAGCACCCGGCTCACCGGGCTTGGCCTGTTCTGCCCGCGCAAGCCTTGGTTCGTAGGCTAACGACGTGAATGTTGTCACAAGTATGCTGCCATTGGCCGTTTCCACAACGCCAGCGTCTCGGTCATCGATGGGGCCGTCGTACAACACTTGTGGCCAGCTCCAATGGCCTCCGTTGTCCTTGGATCGCATCCACTCCAATCGACCAAACGGGCAGACATGACTTTCACGGCCCCCTGAAAACGCTAACAGCAATTCTCCATTGGAACGTTTGGCCAGGGTTGGCCAGCCGTGATACAACGGAGGCTTCCAACTGATAACGCTAAGGCTCAGTATCTCGAACGTGGGTGGAAGTTTTTCTCCGTGTGCGGCAGCAAGCCAATCACTACAACCGGTAGCTGTGGCTGCCAAAGCGACCGTTGAACCTGCGATGAATTGGCGTCGATCTGTCATGATGGAATGGCGGTGGGATAATGGTTTATCAAAAATTGGTTCGACAGGAGTGTCGGTTTCCCGTTGTTTTTCGAACTATCCAGCATAACATAGTTGTTTACAAAGTTGGCTTCCCGGAAATACGAAACCATGCCCCCCCAACCGCCTGCACGACTTGAATTCACCGATTGCCTTACCTGTGGCAAACGCGTGGCGACTACGGCGCCGATTTGTCGGCATTGCAACACTCAGCGATCCGACTCAACGGTCACATTATCGGTCCAAAAGCTACGCAATCCAGTCAAAGTGGAACGCGATCCAGACGAGGAAGCCGATTCGCACGCAGCCCTGGGGCTTGGTGGCTACGGTCACGATGATTGGGACGAGGCGAATGAACGGAACGAATCCACAACCAAGACGAAGAATCTTTGGTGGTACGTAGCACTGGTACTGTTGATTGTATTTTCGATCGGCGCGCTATTGCCATGGCTTTAGGGAATGCGTTAAATTTGGAGTGCTCCGATTCATCGGAGCTTTGAGATTGTTGGCATTGCCAAATTCCCTTCGATGTCCCAAGGATCTTTGCCCCCCATCTCTAATTGCCCTCCAGTCCCTCACGACCATCATGTGTGATGACTAAGCATCCCTGAGAAGAAGAAAAGTAGCGATCGAGAAACGCACGGCGGCCTGGTCGATCTTTTCATATTCAGTTCCTTATGGTTTTTCCAATGTGGAGAGGATCTGTTCGAGTTGGCCAGCGGGATCTTCGTACCAGTCTTTGCCTAAGACTCGATGGATCTTCCAGCCGAAATCTCGCAGAAGACGTGGTCGCATGACATCCCGTTCCCAGGGGTCTGATTGGCGATATGACGCAACGGTATCGACGATGATCCCTAGTCGATATCGTTCGTCACCCTTTTGAAAGACTGCCGCATCGATTCGAAAATGGGATTGGCCAACTTGGTTTTCTACACGATACCCCTTGGATCGCAAAGCTTCCGTAATCGCGTGCGTCACGGGATCAATTGGGGTCGATCGCTCTTCGCCAAGACCTCGCCAGCGAGACAGTTGGCGGAGTGCCAATTCCGCACCTTGGGTGTCCGAATTCGACATGCACTCAGCGTAGCGCAAATATTGTTTCAAGCAATTCGGGCCTGTGTTGTAATCGTTGGTGATTTGGGAATAGTGCAGCGAGCTGACGACAACCATATTCTGCTTGGCTCTGGAAAACGCGACGTTCAAGCGTTTCTCTCCGCCATCGCGATTGATGGGTCCGAAATTCATTGAAATTTTTCCTAGCCGCGAAGGCCCATAACAGACGCTTAGCAAGATGATGTCGCGCTGCTCAAATCGAACGCAGGCGATGAATCGTCTGTTGGATCGCCATTGGCCTCCGAATCCTCAACCGCAGTTCCATGTGAAAAGAAATTGGTCGGCGGCAATTGCATTGTGTCGCCAACGATGATTGTTTGGGTGCCGCGAAACAATGTTGGAATCGATTCTTCTAAACGGACTTGGCTTGCCTCGTCAAAGATCACAACGTCCACGAACTGTGCATGTAACGGCAGAGTATCCGAAACGCTCAAAGGGCTCATTAACCAAATCGGTTTCAAATCTTGCACAATCAAGCCGCTGTCTCCATCGACCAAATCGCGAATGGCCCGGTATCGCATGGTTTTTCCGAACTCATGCTCGAGGATCTTTCGACCCTGGAGGTAGCGTTTGGTCAAACTAGGGTCTTTCGCGTTAGGCTGCATCCGATCGAGAAATCGTTCCCGAGTGCGTTTGCAAATCTCTTCCGCATTGATTTTCAGCCATGGATCAATCGTTTCCTCAAGTTGCTGGATATACGATGCCTGTTCCCGTGCGCTAAAGCGTTCGATGTCAGGTTCTGTTTGCAGCCAGCCCCGCCATGCCTGGGCCTCGATGGCGGCCTCCAATTGCGGTATCGAACGACTCGACGTCCGCATCATACGATTTAATCGAGGCGGGAGGGTTTCTAACCGCGTCAGAAGGTCAACAACCTTTGGCACTTCGTCCGCGTGCAATGCGATCCCTTGGAGTTCGAGCCGAAGTGACTCGAGGGAATGATGCGTCCAATATTCGAGCAGCTTTTCGTTGGTGTCGCGTAAGCCACTCATCCACAAGCCGACTTCTCGGCTGCGATGGATAATATCTGGTGCCTTGGGCGATTTCATTAGTGCTCGATGAACGGTGGTTATCGATTTCGCCAGGTTTGGAAATCGGACTTCCCATGATTGCAATGCTTGTTGGATTTCTTCCAAACTGCATGAAATCTTGAGCTCCAATGCCAACGACTCCATGGCTTTTTGCAGAACATCTTCTGCCAAGTATTCGCGGTCTAGCTCTTCCAAAATTTGCACAAATGTTGGACGGATGGAAAAATTCGAAAAGTCGTACTGAGTGTTAAGAACAGATCTGAGTCGCCACCAGGCGGGAGAAACCCAGCGAGTCAAGCTTGTCAGAAAAGCCCTTGCTTGCGGTATGGCGATGCGAGTCTCTACTGCGGAGAGCTTCTTTTTCCATCGGTGGTTTTGCTTTCGCAAAAGTTCCAATTCCGACCGGAGTTGCGCGAGTTTCGTTTGTCCATTGCGATAGTGCACGGTACGAGACGATCGCGGATCGAGCAGTTGCAAGTTTTCGCCGCTGGCAAACGGGGTGACCAAATCCAAGTAGCCAAGCAATTGGACAATGCGCTCGACGGTCGTCCATTGGTCCGATGGGATACCACTGGACTTGATAGCGCGTTCCATTTGATCCAATTGGTCGCTAGCTTGCTGAGTCAATTGTTTGACTCGATCGATCGAATCCTCCAAGTGCACAAGAGAACTACGCAACGAGCGAAGTGGGTGACCACTCAGTTTATTTTCGGGGAAGAGAGTTCGATATGAACTTGCATTCGCTGCAAATTGGGTTGAAGCTGCCACCATTGCGGTAGCGTAGGCAGCCCCTGCAATTCTTCGACCGTCATTTCTGGACAAGTAGGGCGATTGGCTATGCAACGGTCCAAGAGTTCACGCATCGACAGGGATAACTCGCCATCTGGAGAATGGAGCGTAGTCTCCATGGCAGATTCGAAGCGTTCTAGCGGTCCGATTGCGTTGCTGAGCCTGGACAAAACTTGGGCTCGCATGCCCTTTTGGTTGGGCTTCGATTTGGTATTTGTATTATACGGAGCGGTAAATGCCTCGTAGGTCGTTTTGAGGTCGAGTACAAACTCCTTCTTGTCGGCTTGGGAGTCGTGCACGAGGCAGCAAAGCGAACCGAGGCCGCTTTGCTTGAGTCTCGCGTAGACGACGTCGATCGCTGCGCGTTTCTCGCAGACAAATAAAACCCGTTGGCCTCGAGCCACGAAGTCCGCGATCAAATTCGTAATCGTTTGTGATTTGCCGGTCCCAGGCGGACCCTGGATAATGTAGCTGCGTCCTGTTCGGGCTTCAGCGATCGCCATGGATTGCGTTGGGTCGCTCGCTACCACTTCGTAGCGTTCGTGCAGTGGGATCGCATCCGGAAGTTGCCTAGCCACCTGCCGTGGCGTATCGGTAAAAGCCGAATCAAAAGCAGGATTCTTGAGATCCCTTTCCAAGATTGCCTCGTAGTCTCGCACGAGCGACATGCGTCGGTAGTGAAGGTTGACGAGGGTTAAATTGCAAACATCGAACGTCCATTGGTAGGGGTTCTCAATGGACGTATCCTGGAGGACGGCTAGTTTTCGTTCCACCGTTAGGGTCGAGTCATCGCAGTTAGACACGGGATCAGATGCGACATAATTGCGAATGGGCACCTCGTGTGAAACGATTTGTTGAAGTCGGAATGCTGGCTGTCTCACCCGTTGCGTAAAGAGTCGAATCCCCAATGGATGATAATTGATTGCGTCGTAGGAGTAATCGATGTTTTCATAGCGAGTCACTCCCTTGCCAGCAACGCGTGAGGAACGACGGTACTGGTCCAGTCGTCGTTTGGCTTTTTCGTGGATGACTTCAATTCGCGGACGTTCGATTTTGGACAACGAAATTGCCGGCTCATTGGCTAGGATTTGCGATTGCAGCAATTGAAAGAGCGCATTGACCGAGGACTCGTTCAAGTCGACCGATTCCGGGAGTGAAATGTTATACAATTGTCGGAACAGGTGCCGGATAACGGGATTTACTTCTGCTTGCGCATCGAGTGCTTCGAAAGTAAAAGTGTCTCGAATCCCTTTCTGTTTGTTGATTTGGACTGGGAGCAATACGAGGGGCGAAACAAAGCTTTCGATCGGCTTTTCTTTTAGATTTGACCAGCCTAGAAAGGCTACTACCAATCGCAATTGGGAGCATCCATACTCGTTTTTGTCGCGTCGAGCGTCAGCCATCAATCGTTCCAGAACACTGGCCGAGTAAATCGCTTCGTTAAAATTGACGTACTGATTGAGCCGGATAGGCGTCCCCTTGGCGATCTTGGATTGAAGCTCGTCGTTCCAGACCAACAACTGATCGTCCCGAATGTTTTCGATGTGGATCGATAGAGGCATCGACGCGTGAGTCAGATTCAATGTTTGTGCGGTCGACCGGAAGTTGAGAAGCGGATTGCGTCTAGACAAGTCAAAGAGCCGATCGCGAAGTCGCAATAAAATCCTGCTAGACCTTGACTTTGGTTCGGAAGCCGCGCTCAATCGATCCAGCGCAAGTTGGACTTCCAAAGAGACCGTCTGGTCTCGATAGTTCTCAAGACTGTGAAGGATGGCATGGAGGTCCTGAGATCGCGACCTACGGTAAAGCTCGGTCATCTGTCCAATGGCTTGTGCAAGGACAGGATGAAGCGACCGGTTCAGTGCGAATAGATTCCGGCGATTGGTTGCAAACTGGCTGAGATCTTCGGCGTCATGAAAGTCGAGTTGCAAAGCGAGCGAGGCAAGAATCATTCCTAGGCTAAAAACGTCGGTTAAGGGGTCATGGTGCTCGAGGGTATGTTCCCAAGCCACGTAGTTTTTGCAGTAAACAGCGCGCTGGCAACGCCCCTCTGCAAGCGAAGAGTCAAATTCGACCGCAATTTCAGAATGCGTCGTCTTTTCCTGGCCCGTGTCCACATCCAAATCGCGATGCGATTCCGCAACCACATCCCATGCGAAGTCGTGTTTCAATTCGATGGCTGCTACTTGTGGATGCGATGTTCGAGGTGGGATTCGGCGATTCTCTTCGAACCAAAGTCGGTGGTGATCGACTTGAAGGTCCGCGATCCCTTCCAAGGGGGCAACCAACCCGAGCTGATGTGCAGAAAGAGTTTCTCGCAACAGCGGCAGAAAACAGCTTAGGATATCCTCAGTGGCAACCGACTCATGAGCATTCCAGGCGGATAAAAAATCAGTGAATTTCATGGAGCACGCTTGGATGCAGTTGTGGATTCTAAGATTTGGTGTTTTGTCTGATCCCACTCATCGATTTGGTTCTTGCGAAGCTTCATCTCCTTGCGAGCCATCGGAATCAAATACTCCTTTAGTCCATGCTTTTCTGCAATCAATAATGCGTTGGCCAAGGGCAGTTCTTCGAGTTCGCGATCCGCAGTTGCGAAGTCGAGAAGCACGAAGCAAAAATAGGAGTTAAGCGAATTGGTGTTCGGCCGATGGGCGAGCAAGTTTGTCAGCTTGTCGTTATCGGTATTCAAACATTCTTGCCATGAAAAGTCCTCAAAGTAAAGCCTTGCATGCGACAACATCAAGTCCGATTGAATGTGCGAAAATCGAAGGATCTGCCGAATGAGCTGGCGAGTTGCAACAGAGACTTCTCGCTGTTGCAAAAGATCCAGCGTCGCCATGTCCATCGCCCCTTCAATCCACTTCGCGATTTCGCTTTCATGATCGCGGCTTTTTTGGTGGTAAAGTTCAATGGCGCAAACGCGGATATATGCTTCTGGGTGGGTGAGGCCGTCGGAACTGGATTCGATATTCGTATCGAAGCGCCGGAGAATTTCCTTGGCCTGGACGATGAAATCGGCGGCAACGACGGTGGATGCACCCAAAGTGACTTTGACAAGCATCGAAATCACGGTGTCGAGTTGGCCGACAACCTCAAACGCCACGCGATCGCAAAAAATTTCGACCTGTACGATTGGAATCAGGCTGCGTTGTTGAAAGTCATGGAGAATTGGCACTCGGTCAGCCATTCTTTTATACGATTGTTCAACACTACACACGCCACCGCGCTCAGAGCCTGAGAGCCGTCAGTTGACCAACT
>JANMLD010000289.1:0-2390 GCA_031372345.1 Pirellula sp. | reverse complement strand
GGGGCCGAATGCAAGCGGAGCAAGAAAAGGCGATTTTCGAGGCGAGATTGGAGGATGCGAAGTCATTGGCTGAATTAGGATCGATCTATTGGGATGCGAGGTCCGATCAATCCGTTTGGTCCGAGAAAACGTATCAAATTCATGGCCTAAAGGCGACAGCCATACGCCCTAGCATAATCGATTACCTCAAATACATCGTCAAAGAAGATAGAGATTCCTTTCGTGAGTATTTGCGTCGAGTGCTTGCTTCCCGGGATCGCAGAGATATCCGATATCGCATTGAGACACCGTCGGGGGCTCAACGCTGGGTGCAAGCAATCGCCCGTGCCGTGCGAAGCGATCAAGGTATCGTTATCGGCATAGAAGCGGTTATCCAAGAAATTACGGAAAGTGTTATCGCAGAGGAGCAATTGAGGCAGTCTCTCAAAATGGAGGCGATCGGTCGACTGGCAGGTGGCATTGCACATGACTTGAACAATACGCTCACCGTCATACAGACGAGTTGCTATTGCCTTCAACATCCGGTTGCATCGGAGACAGAGCGTCTCGCTCATTTGGCAGCGATTCAATCCGCTTCGGAACAATCAGCAAACTTGACGAAACAATTAATCGCGTACAGTCGAAAGCAAATTGTTCGTCCAGTGCAACTGAATATCAATCAATCGATCCAAGGCTTTGAGCCGCTTGCTCGGCGCTTGCTCGGCGACAGTGTTAGGCTGGTACAGTCATTGGACATTCAGATCGAGAATGCAAAGCTCGATCCTAGTCAGTTTGAGCAAATCCTGATGAATTTGCTCATCAACGCACGCGACGCGATGACGGAGGGGGGAGAAATAATAGTAGAGACTAGAATGACAACGGTGGATGGTTCCGTTCCAACGCAGTCTTGGTCACTCGCACCTGGGTACGGGGACTATGTCACACTATCTGTCTGCGATATGGGGGCGGGGATTGCAAATGATATCGTCGAAAAAATCTTTGAGCCCTATTTCACCACCAAATCGAGCGATCGAGGAACAGGCCTCGGTTTGGCGGTGGTCCACGGCATTGTCAAACAAAATGGCGGCGGTATTCTCGTTTCTAGCGTTCTTCATAAAGGTACGACCTTTCACATCCTACTTCCCAGGTGGGATGAATCTCTAGATGGGAATGTTTCCGCTGTGCCAGTGGACCTCAAGTTGCCATTGCGGGAGCCAAACAAATCTATCCTTTTGGTGGACGATGAACCGAGCGTCTTGAAAATGACGAAGTCCATTTTGGAGAGTCAAGGTTACCAAGTTGCGGCTTTTGTTTCGGCTCATCAAGCGTTGGAAGCAGCGATTGCTACCGACTTCGATTTGCTTCTAACCGATATTTCCATGCCGGAAATGCATGGCTGTGCGCTGGCGAAAAGAATTCAAAAACACCGTCCGAACATTGCGATTGTTTTCATGAGCGGATTTCTGAATGACGATGATTCTTCTGAAGTTGCGGTTGGGGTCGATGCTCATTTTCTTCAGAAACCCTTCGCCATGACCGTTCTTTTTGAAACGATTCTCGCTTCGCTGAATGAGGTTCGAGCCCCAATGGCCAGCGAAAGGGCGTAGGGAATTTTCGTTTCACAGCTTGCCGTTGAACGCCGTTAAACGTTTTGGCCCAAGTATTGCTCACCTGAGTTGGAATCGTGATCCGAAGCCGATAACATCGGTACCAACCATTTCTTAGGGAGTAGACCATGGCAGATAGTGTTAAAGGGAAAATTCAGGACGCAGGCAAAGCCGTGAAGGAAGTTGCGAAAAATGTGGGTGAGGCCGTCAAGTCGACCGCCGACAAGGCTGCACAAAAAGCAGCAGATGCAACTAAAGCGACTGGCAAAGCAGTGAAGAAGGTCGGTGAATCGATTCAAGGTAAAAGTGGGACATAAGTCCAAGAAATCAAGGGTCTAGATGTGCAGGGGCAAAAGAGGTACGAACAAAAAATTCGGCCTCTCCTGCACCTCTTGACTCGCTTGCGTTGCAAACGAAACTGGTATGCACGCCTGCTATTTTTGTCGGATGTGTTAAGGCAGAGCCTTGTTAGCAGTCCGCGGCGCAATCAGCTCAAAGCTTCACTGGAGGTTGTTGCGGTGGCGTCGGCGCAGGATCGCTGGGAGGAGGGTCCTGCATTGGCGAAGGCAAATTGGGTGGATCGCCGGGCTGTGGTAGATTCGGATCGGGCACTCTGGGACCTGGGACCTCAGGATCGATTCTGGACGGTTTGTATTCCGGATTGTCACCCGCCAATAGATTGCGATTTTCGAATGGGTCTGTCATTGAATTTTTGGTCATGATTCATTTTTCATTTAAGCGAAACACCACCCAACCATCGTGAGCCTCGATGGCGAGTTCTTTGTTAACCGGTACAAACAGGTT
>JANMLD010000279.1:0-40897 GCA_031372345.1 Pirellula sp. | reverse complement strand
CCTGCTGGTACGAAAGCGCTGTTGCTGGCGCCGGTGACACCCCATGCAAATCAGACACCGGAGCAGTTCCTGGCGGACCTCCAACAAGACGGCTTCGTGCGAATCCGTATCAATGGGCGCACGCACGAAATCAATCTCTTGCCATCGCTTCAAAAGAAAAGCCGCTACGAACTGCAACTCGTCGTCGATCGCATCCGTTTGGATGGCATGGACCGCAAACGCTTGAGCGATAGCGTCTCAACCGCGTTGACCATGGGCAACGGTGTCATTCAACTGGCGATCGTAGATGACGAACGATCCGAAGTGCACTGGGAGACACATACCTTTTCGCTGCAATTGGCCTGTGCTCCTTGCGGTCTATCGTTTCAATCGTTGACCCCACACAGTTTCTCGTTCAACACGGCCGTTGGCTGGTGCCCTAGTTGCAGCGGTCTTGGGACGCAGACCGGAACAGACCCAGCCGCCTCCGTCGATGAAAGTCGATCGCTCGAGCAAGGGGCCATGTTGCTGTGGCCAGACCTCGATAATCCCCTAGCTCGAGGCATGCTTCACGCATTCAGTCGCGAGTCGGGGATTCCGCTCAATCGTCCTGTTTCACAGTTGCCGGTCGGACAACGCTCGATTCTGTTCCACGGTATGCCCGACCGGGAGATTGCGGTCTTCCAATCCGAAATCGATGCTCGTGATTCGTCCGCCAATCCAATGGACCGATCCGTGGCCATGACGTTTGTCTATCGCGGGGTGTTTCCAGCGTTAGAGCTCGCCTCGAATTCAAACATCGGTTTGCGAATGAGGCTTTCTCGTTTTCTAGCGGAAGTGCCTTGTACAGCCTGCGGTGGCGCTCGCGTTCGAGCCGAAGCTGCACACACTCGCTTCCGTTCGTTTACGATTGCCGACATCGGTCGCATGCCGATCGGCGAATTGCTGGCCGAGACGAAGACATGGACGTTGGAACGGCGAGAAAAGAAGATCGCGGGCGAACTGCATCGCGAGATCACGCAGCGTCTGCAGTTCTTAGAGGATGTGGGTTTGGAGTATCTCACACTCGATCGGTCGGCCAACACCCTGTCCGGTGGCGAAGCTCAGCGCATTCGATTGGCGAGCCAACTTGGTAGCGGACTGTGTGGTGTGCTATACGTCTTGGACGAACCCACGATCGGTTTGCATCCCAGAGATAACGATCGACTCATTCGAGCCATGCACAGGCTGCGGGACCTTGGCAACACGCTGCTGGTCGTCGAACATGATCGGGACGTGATAGCCAGCAGCGATCAATTGTGCGACTTCGGGCCAGGATCTGGTCCGCTGGGTGGAACGGTCGTGGCTCAGGGTTCGCCGAAACAAATCGTGAAGCAAAAGGGGTCGATCACCGGTCCCTTTATCAGTGGTGCCAAAGGGATCGAAATACCAAGCCGACGCCGGATTGCGATTCCCCCGGGCGTTCCGGCCTCGTGCAGTGACTGGTCTACGTTGGTCGATCCGCCCAAAGGTTGGTTAACGATCCAAGGTGCCAGGGCCAACACCCTTCGCAACATCAACGTTAGTATTCCGTTGGGGTGCTTTACCGCGGTAACAGGCCCAAGCGGCAGCGGTAAGAGCAGTCTTATCAACGGAATTCTCTATCCCGCCTTGGCCAGATCGCTCCACCGAGCTGATTTGCAAGCGGGCCCGCATGACGGAATCGAGGGCACGAAAAACATCAACAAGGTACTGCGAGTCGATCAGTCGCCGCTTGGCAATTCCCCTTCGAGCAACCCGGCTACTTACACGGGTGTGTTCGAGCACATTCGTCAGTTGTTTGCCAAGTTGCCAGAAGCCAAAATGCGTGGTCTACATGCAGGGCATTTCAGTTTCAACATCGCAGGTGGTCGTTGCGAAAAGTGCGAAGGCAATGGACAGATTCGCATTCAAATGCATTTTTTGCCGGACGTATGGATCGAGTGCGATGCGTGCCATGGCCTTCGCTATTCCGAAGAGGTGCTAACAGTAAAATACCGTGGCCACTCGATCAGCGATTTTCTCACTATGTCGATCGGTGAAGCCCGCGACGTGACCAGCGAGTTGCCGAAGATACATGGCATGCTGAAAACGCTTTGTGAGGTAGGACTCGACTATCTGGCCCTAGGCCAAAGCGCCCCGACTCTTAGCGGGGGCGAGGCGCAGCGAGTGAAATTGGCAGCTGAACTTTGTCGCCCTGCCACCGGCGATACGTTGTACTTGTTGGACGAGCCGACGACAGGCTTGCACTTTGAGGACATTCGCAAGTTGATGCAGGTGTTAAACGCCTTGGCAGACAACGGCAACAGTGTGGTGGTGATCGAGCACAATCTCGATGTGATCAAGTGCGCGGATTGGGTGATCGACATGGGACCTGAGGCAGGCAAGGATGGTGGCCAAGTCGTCTTTGCGGGCCCAGCGGAATCGCTAGTGGGTTACGCGAAGGACGTCAGTTATGCCATCCCGATTTCGAAAGGCACAACGAAGGTATCACGCAAGAAAGCGTCCAAAAAAACGCCAGCCAAAGCTTTGATGGTGGCCGAGCCCAACATTGAGCACACGCAACTACGATCCTACACCGGCGAAGCCCTCAAGGCCGTTTTGGAGTGCTGGGATTCATCTCAGCTTTAAGAACCGCTGCTGGAGTGCTGGAATACGAGCACGAGTTTCTACGTTGGAGACAAACACTCAACTTGTTCCCGCAACCAACGCGCGTATTCGGGAGTTGCCTGCACACTCGAAACCAGAACCTCTGGCAACTCGTAGGGATGATGGGTTTGCAAGTAGTCAATCAAGAGCGAGAGCCGACCGGAGGAAGTCTTGCAGCAAAGAGAAAACTCCTGATCTTTGTTTATCGAATCCTGCCAGCGATAAACACTCTGAATCGGTCCCGTGATTTGAACGCAGGCGGCTAGCCGCCGCTCCACCAGCGCGGCTGCGAGTTCTTCCGCAGCCGCAATCGTTGGAAGCGTCGTTCTAACCTCTTCGATTTGGACAAGCAAAACGGTCAAGCCAACCCTCGTTCCACCAATTGCCGCTCCTGGCATTCCTCCTCGAGGATCTCCCGATGCAACCGCTGAAACTGTTCGGCCATATCCGCGATCTCGTCGCGCTGTGGGTCGTAGTTTTGAACGTGGTGAATCGTCAAGTCCAGCTGATCGATTAGGCGACATTGCCAACATTCAATCTCGCGAAGATCAGAATAGAGCCCTGGGCGTTGGCAAGCTACATTCTCTAAATAGCCTTCGCCTGCAACGCGTGTGAAGTGCTGATCGAGAACCCAGCGAAAGCTGACCAAGTGCTCCATCAGTTTGCTCCAAGTCACTCGCTGGTGCGGATGCTCTAGCCACGAGCGAAAGTCTTGTTCCAATTCGGCAAGCCCATCTTCGATGCCTGATTGACTGTGGTTGAGGCACATCTTCATGCCATTTAGTTCCGAAAAGTTTCGATTCATTGCCAAGAACCTCAAACTGAATACGGGATACAGACTTTGAAAAACCGGAGATCGCTCTAAGATGGAAGTGGGATCTATTCGATATTAGACCCCACCCTACAAGCTGTATCTAACAGTGTCCCAAACCCGATTGTCTCCCGTCAAGCATTTTTGGAAAATTAGTTGGCTATGAAACCGAATCGCCGAACTTGTTTCAAGCAACTTGCCAGCTGGACTATCGGCGTGAAGTCGGCAATCCTCGCCTCCGAAACGCGAACTTTGATCGCTGGCCAGTCTGAGCCGCGGGGATTCGAGGCCGAGTTCCCATCGATGGGTTCCAAAATCAACCTGCGTTGGTATTGCGACCATGCTGATCAGGATCGAATCGTCGAAACGGCACGCACCATCGCAGATCATTGGACCAGCGTGCTGAGCGATTACGAGCCCGCTAGCCAAGCCATGGTGGCTTGCCAAAAAGCCGATGATGGCAATTGGGTACTTCTCTCCAATGACCTTTGGAACGTTGTTCAACGGTGCGAGCAGTGGCATCGCTGGAGTAACGGTGCCTTTGATGCCGCACTAGGGGCAATCACGAGACTACGACGACGACGAATGCTAGCTACTCCCGTTCAGTGGGATGAAGCCCGACGAGCAAGTGGCTGGGGGTTGGTCGAATTTGATGTTCCCAATCAGGCCATTCGGTTTCGAATGCCCGGTATCCGATTTGACTTCGGAGCGATTGGCAAAGGGTTCGTAGTCGATCGAATCGCTGAGAAGTTCCGGGAAATGGAGATTGAGCGATTTGTGGTTAATGCCTCGGGCAACATGCGAATTGGCAAATCGCCCCCTCAAACCGAAGGATGGCCAATCGCAATCGATGTTCCTGCTACGGGCGCCAACGAAGCTGGGACGGAACTCCTTCGCACACGCATCAGTGAATGTGGAATAGCAACTTCAGGCGATCGTTGGCAACGTTTTCCAGACGGCATTGACGTTGCGAAAAACCAGTATTCCAGTCACATCGTCGACCCTAGTACGAAAGTTGGAGTTTCGGGCCACCAGAGTGTAACCATCATTGCCGAAGACGCGACGGACGCGGACGCGGCTGCGACAGCTACGTGTGTTCTCGCACGGCGAGACCTAGCTGGTTGGCTTGAAACATTGTCCAAGCAGAAACCGAAATTGCAGGCGATCATACTGTTGAAAGACGAAGCCTCGGCGCACGTCCGCATGATTTCAACCTGAGTCGATACGCTTGGTCAAAACATGAGTCTCGGGCGATAGCCGCGAGGTGAAGCTATTGTCGCCTTTTGCTCCGCAAAAGTGCGCCTCGTTCACGCACGCTTGCGGAGCAAAAGGCGACATTGGACTATGCCTTGCCTTCTCGGGTCGTGATCCTTGCCCAAGCGTCTTTGAGCGAGACGATCCGGTTGTAGATAGGTATTCCTGGTTTCGAGTCGACCACGTCGACACAGTAGTAGCCGTTGCGTTCAAACTGAATGGCGGCACCTGGGTGTTGCTTTGCTACCTCGGGCTCAACCATGGCTCGTACAACTCGAATGCTATTCGGATTGATGTTGTCCAGAAATGTTTTTCCCTGCGGTGCGTCCTCGGGGTTTTCGCTTAGGAAAAGGCGATCGTACAATCGAACTTCGACCTCGGCTGACTCGGTTGCGGAGACCCAATGGATGGTTCCTTTGACTTTGCGTTCGATCGCGGTCGGCGAGCCGCTTTTCGTGGTCGGATCGAAGGTGCAACGCAACTCGAGTATGTTTCCACCCTCGTCTTTGACGATTTCATTGCATTGAATGACGTATCCGTATCGCAACCGGACTTCGCCCGCTGGCTTGAGCCGGAAGAATTTCGACGGAGGATTTTCCATGAAGTCCTCACGCTCGATGAAGAGTTCGCGGGTGAAAGGAATTTGGCGTGTGCCGCCGTTCGGGTCCTCTGGGTTGTTGACCGCGTCCATCCACTCGGTTTGATTTTCAGGATAGTTGGTGAGCACCACTTTGATCGGATCGAGGACCGCCATGAATCTGGGTGCGATGGTGTTCAAATGCTCACGAACGCTCCCCTCAAGGACCACGACATCGATCGTGCTGCTAAACCGGGCGACACCGATCCTATCGCAAAACATGCGCAGGCTTTCAGGCGTGTAGCCGCGTCTCCTTAAGCCACTAATGGTCGGCATGCGAGGGTCATCCCAACCGGAGACGTGTTTTTCTTGAACGAGTTGGAGCAGTTTACGTTTGCTCATCACGGTGTAGGAAAGGTTCATTCTCGCGAACTCCATTTGCCTCGGATGGTAGATCCGCAATGTTCGACAAAACCAATCGTAGAGAGGCCGGTGGTCTTCGAACTCAAGCGTGCAGATAGAATGCGTGATCCCCTCGATCGAATCGCTTTGGCCGTGCGCCCAATCGTACATCGGATAGATGCACCATGCGTCGCCGGTTCGATGATGGTGCGCGTGCATGATTCGATACAAAACTGGATCTCGCAAGTTGAGATTGGGGGAAGCCATATCGATCTTGGCTCGCAACGTTTTGGCCCCGTCCGGAAAGTCCCCCTTTTTCATGCGAGCAAACAGATCGAGATTTTCGTCGATGGAGCGGTCACGAAATGGACTGTTTCGACCAGGCTGGGTCAGCGTCCCTCGATACTCTCGCATTTGGTCGGCATTGAGATCGCACACGAACGCAGTCCCCTCCCTGATCAATTGACATGCCCATGCATGCAACTGGCCAAAATAGTCGGACGCATAAAGGAGTTGGTCCCACTGAAAACCGAGCCAGTTTACGTCGGTCTTGATTGAGTTGACGTATTCCTCGCTCTCTTTGGTTGGATTCGTATCATCGAAACGCAGGTTGCAATGCCCGCCGTAGGTTTTGGCAAGACCGAAATTGAGGCAAATGCTCTTGGCGTGCCCGATGTGCAGATAACCATTCGGCTCAGGTGGGAACCGGGTATAAACAGTCTTTCCAATCAACTCTGGCTTGCTGGCCAAGTCCTTTTCGATTTCGATTTCGATGAAGTTCTTATGGGAATGTCCACTTCCCAAATCATTTGTATCATTCACTATGTCGATCTTCCTTGGTTCATTCGCTTAGGGAAATGAATTCCCAAGCAGAGTGTGGATAGGCTTGACGCCACATTATCGCGAAATCGCGGAAAAGCCAATAGGATGCGAATCACTATCGAATTGGCAATCTGCGGGGAAGTTGGCTGCTGGTGATGAGGCACCTTTTTCAGCCTAAGCTTGATCTATCTCCAGGTCGCAACGCATTGGACATTCACTACTCGAAATCTACTCGGGCCATTGATGCATTGGAGTCTGGAATTTGTTGACTAGCCCACGAGGTATCGAGAGGCCAGAAATCTTCTCGTTTGAATAGTCGTCAAAGTTGTGCATTTGTGAATTCTGAGCCATTTTGATGCATTTCACGAGCTCAGCCTCATTGTCTATCGTGTGACCTGAATTCTTGACCCATGGAGTAGACAGTCCGTCGCACGCGTTGACTGCAAGGGTTATCCATCGGCTGCACAGTCCTTTGATTTTGTCGTCCCGTTCTTCGTCGTATTCAATAAGGCCGTCAACTATGTCGTCTACGATAGACTTGTTTAGTCGGTCAATGTCATGGTAAAGTTCAATGACCCCAGCTATTAGATCTTGCAAATCGAACACTCGCATGGCCTGTTCATGGTCCACTTTCCATGCCTGTACCTCGGATTCCGATGCGGCCAGTTTGTTATGAACGATGGATGTGAAGTCGTTTGCAGTCATGGTTATTTCCGCTTCTCCGTGGAAAATTGATTCCATTTCTTACCGTTTTGCGACCTTTACCCCGAAATCTGAGTTCAGCAGCGAATTCAGCGAATTTTGCAAACCGGAAGCGCGGGTTCGAGTCTACTCCGTACATTGGCTCGGGGAAGGTCTCTTAATTAATTTGGACTTTTAGTTGCCTGTTTTAGCGGTAGATTCCCCGGCATTAGCTGTTCTTACCGTCAATCGTTTTTCTGGCTAGAGAGAATCGAAAGAACTATGAAAACGTTGAGTTTTGGTTTTGGCTTCCTCTGTGATTCAAAAATGTAGTTCGCGGTATCAAAAAGTGAAAAAATTCGAGTTCGGCTTAGTCAGGAGGCTAGAATTGGGTCCAAAATGGTTGGCTTACGGTAAACCGCTCTGAACTTCGTGCGGGCTAAGGAACGCACGAAGAAGATTAAGACAGGCCAAATGCTGGCCGCAATCCCAAAGGTTCAAGAAGTGCAAGCAGACAGCCCAGCTGTCACTTCACAATTTGCAATGCCACCCGGAAGATTAGAATAGCAGATGAACGTTCGTTTTCTTGTGCAACTGCTACTTCTAGGCGCGATCTGGGGAGCTTCGTTTCCATTGATGCTGGTGGCAGTTGGCGATTTCACGCCTGTGGCGTTGATCGAAGTACGGGTTGCCGTCGGCGCCATACTTCTGACGGCAATTCTTGCCGTGCGAGGTGAACTTTCCAGCCTGCGCGGACGGACATGGCAGTTCTTGATCCTGGGTGCCATCAACTCCGCCATCCCCTTTTCCTTGTTTGCTTTTGCGGCCCAGTATCAGACCGCAGGCTTGTCTTCGGTTCTCAATTCCACGGCTCCGCTTTTTGGTGCCCTGGTCGCCTTCGTTTGGCTGCGAGAACGCTTGAGAGTCATCCAGACGATAGGCTTGATTATCGGCTTCTGTGGCGTAGTGATATTGGCATTGAGCAAGAACAAGCTCGACGGAAATCTAGTTGCGATTGCGGCCGGACTATGCGCCGCCTTGCTGTATGGGATTGCTGCCCATTACAGCAAACGCAATTTTCAAGGTTGCCCGCCTCTTGCCGTATCGTGTGGCAGTCTGATTGGAGCTAGCCTACTGCTGCTACCCATGATGCCATGGTCTTTATCCGATCACGCGCCGAGCATGAGAGCTTGGGCCTGTGCTATCGCGCTTGGGGTTTTGTGCACCGGCATCGCCTACATGCTCTACTTCCGAATGATTAAGAACTACGGGGCGGCGCGTTCCATGACGGTTGCCTACCTAATCCCCATTTTCGGAGTGATTTGGGGCTTCCTCTTTCTCAAGGAACCGATCACGCTCAGCATGCTCATGGGTGGGAGCGTGGTACTTCTCGGTACGATCTTGGTCACACGATCCGTCCAAACTCGTGGCCGACACTGATAGAATCGACTAAACTGGTTTCCGAAGGAATTTTTCTATGATGCCATTTTCTATGCGTTTCGTACCAACCTCGGCAATCGTTGTCGCTATAGGCTTGTTGGGATCGTTCCAGGCTGCACGGGGGCAAGACAATCCGACTGACGTTGAGGTCGCCCTCAGGGCAATCGAAGCCATGAAGAAGGCAACTGCTTTCATGACGTCTCAGGTTGCCGTTCACGGCGGCTATGTTTACGACGTGACTCTCGATCTTAAGAAAAGAAGAGGTGAGGGAGTTGCAACCGCTACCGAGGTTTGGGTGCAACCGCCAGGGACGCCGACGGTCGGACTCGCCTTCGTGCGAGCTTTCGATGCGACAGGAGAACACGTGTTTCTCGAAGCAGCCACGGACAGCGCGCGCGCCTTGCTACATGGGCAACTGGAATCCGGCTGCTGGACCGATCGCGTTGATTTCGATCCCAAAGGAAGAAATACCGGTCTGTATCGCCATGGAAAAGGAAACCCAAAAGGGAGAAACTATTCCACTTTGGATGACGACAAAACGCAATCGGCTTTGCGATTGTTGATCGAGGTCGATCGAGCTCACGGATTTAAGGAGAAATCAATCCATGAAGCTGTTCAGTACGGACTTGAGGCATTGCTGAAGGCTCAATTCGCCAATGGAGGTTTTCCTCAAGGTTGGGACAAGCCGGTTGAGAAAGGACCAATCGTCAAAGCTTCGTTCCCGAAATACGATTGGCGAACGGAGGGCAGGTTCAAGAACTATTGGGATTTCGAAACGCTCAACGATGGACTAGCCGGCACGGTCACCAAAACGCTTCAACTCGCATACGAAACCTACCGGGACGACCGCTATCGAAGCGCGATGCTTCACTTCGGCGACTTCCTGATCCTCGCTCAATTGCCTGAACCTCAACCCGCGTGGGCTCAGCAATACAATCATCAACTTCAACCCATCTGGGCTCGCAAGTTCGAACCACCTGCGGTAGCGGGTCGTGAATCCGAAGATGCCATGGAAACGCTTTTGGTTCTGACCGAGGTAACAGGTGACCGCAGGTTCCTTAAGCCTCTTCCCGACGCGATTGCTTGGCTCAAGCGTTCCAGCTTGCCCGACGGCAAGATTGCACGGTTTTATGAACTCGAAACCAATCGACCACTCTACTTTACCAAAGATGAGTACACTCTTACCTACGAAGACAACAACCTTCCAACGCACTACAGTTTCAAGTCCAAATCGAACGTCGCGCAATTAGAGGCTCGATACCAAGTCTTGATACGAGGTGAAACGCCGAAAGTTAGCAAAAGCAATCTTAAGACCCTTCGGCAAGATGCGGATCGTATTCTTCATCAGTTGGATGCTGAAAGCCGATGGATCACCGACAAGAATGGAGTTCCTGTGCAAACGTTAGACAAGCGAGACTTCGGTGAGCTCTTTTTAGAAAGCAGCGTTTTCAGTCGAAACCTGATTCGCCTAGCTGAATTCGTGACAGCTAACAAAAAAGCTTCCAACGATCCATGACTCTCGCTTTGAGAATCCATCGAGCCGATGCCCAATCCTAGAAGTAATACTGGTGCTATCGCGTCGACAAGGAAATTTACCAAACCGTTGGTATTGGCCAGTCTGACCATAGTCGCCATTGCCTATGCTTGCCTGTTCCTATGGCAACCGATTGAGCGGGGGCTCATTGGGTCCGAAGGCGAGGTGGTTAGTCGAGGCAGATTCGTACTTACGAGCCTTCTCTATCCCGAGGTTCGACTTGCGACTTGGTTGGATGGCGGTCGATTGCCTAGTGCATTTAGTGACCGGATCCCAACCCTATTTGGCACGGTCGTTTGGCTGGCGTTGAGTGCGGTGATTGGTCTACCGTTGGTTAGGCCCGCGTTCGTTCGCAGTCGCACAATCGCATCACGCATCGAGCTGCTATCGATAGCCATCCTGGTGGGGCTCGCCCTTCTTTCGACCACGACGCTTGTCATTGGACTGGCGGGTGGCTTGAGGAGTCGTGTGCCTTTGACCGTAGCCGTGTCCGTTCTGGTCCTACTGGTCTATAGCTTGTCGCGATCCACAAAGCGTGTTTCTTCCGTTGACCTGGAACCAGAGATTTCCTTGTCGGCAACAGCTCGCTCCAAGAAGGCTATCGATCGAATTTTCTTCATGATGATTGTTGCGTTGACAGTCTTCGCTGCGGCGATCCTGATGCTCGGTTCTTGGCTTCCACCGGGTGAATTTGATGTGCTCGAGTATCATCTCCAAGCCCCCAAAGAATTTTTTCAGCAGGGCTCGATTGGTTTTGTTCCCCACAACATCTATGCCAATATGCCGCTTGGGACCGAGATGCACAGTCTGGCAATGATGACTTTGGTAGGCGAGGAGGACGCTTGGCTTGGTGGCTTGATCGGCAAGTCGATCACGGCAGCGTTTTCACTCGTGGGCGCGGCGTTGCTGGGTGCATTTGTGACACGCAAGTTTGGGACGATGTTTGGTTGGTGTGCCGCAGGCATTTGGCTAACATCGCCAGGAATCGCGCATGTGGCCATCATTGGACTGATTGATGGGGCGCTGGCTACGTACGTATTAGCCGCGGCCGTCGCGATGATCGGTGCCTTGGAATCGCTGCGGGAACGAAGTTTGACGCTTCAGAATCCTGACGATAGCCAATGGCCAAGTCTTCGTTTGATGACGTATTGGCGAATCGCCGGCGTTGCGTCGGGAGCTGCCGCGGCAGCTAAATACCCAGGACTGATTTTAGCGGTAATACCCGTTTTGGGATGCTTAGTTTTGGCCGCTTGGCGGTATCGAGGGGTTTTCCGTCAGCGAGAAGTGATCCTTGCAGCTGGCTTGATCGCGCTCGAGCTATCGGCGACATGCGGCCCGTGGTATGTCAAGAACTGGGTGCTGGCGGGGAATCCTGTCTATCCACTTGCCGCCGATATTTTCGGTGGCAAAACCTTAACGCCAAACAAAATAGACCAATGGAAACGAGCACACGCAGTACGAAATTTCCAAGCAACGCAGCAGGCAGGTTCGAGCGAACCTATTTCTATTCTTTTGCGACCGGTATCCGTTGCGCTGTCGGATGCAACACGACTCGGGCTCACTTCACTCTATGTTCAGCCTGCCATGATCCTTGGGATGTTGGTATGTATGTTCGCAACGTTCAAGCTTCGCCAAGATCGTCATTTTGTTTTACTGGCGACTTGGATTGGCTGGTCGGGATGGATCGTTTTGGTCTGGTGGTTTGCAACCCACCGCATCGACCGTTTCTGGTTGCCGCTGACAGGATTATGGGCCGGGCTCAGTGCGATTGGATTTTGGTGGTTGTACCAAAACGGTTCGCCGCGGCTGTCTCAATCGATCGTCGTCCTGGGACTCGGCTATGGGTGCGTCATGAATTCGTCCCCTACGATTGCGGACAATCGGTACTTTGTTTCGATAGCCGCATTGCGGGCTGATGCCGGGGACGAAAACCAAGTGCCTAGAATTTTTCCGACAATCGCTTGGGTCAACCAGAATTTGCCGAATCGCAACGTGCGGATCCTACTAGTTGGGGAAGCCAGAGTGTACGACTTTATCGCCCCCATCGAGTACAGCACGTGCTTTGACGTGAATCCAGGCGAAGTCTATCTCAAAGAAAAATCGCGAACGGATCAACTGGAATCGTTACGGCAACGAAACATTACCCACATCCTGATCCAATGGACGGAGATTCGTCGCTATCGATCCCCAAACAACTATGGTTTCAGCGATTGGCCTCAACCAAGCGATATCCAAAAGCTTGTCGATGATGGGGTGGTAAGTCGAGTTGACTGGGAATTCCCGATATCATTTGCCGAGCTGCTGGAAGTCAAGTGACACGTTTAACCAACGCGATAGCGTACGGCTCACCCCACCCCTGCAAACATGTTCATATCGACTTTTCCCAACCAAGTCATTGACCGGGAGGGTGAGGCTCCTGCCGAACCATTGCGACGCCAGCTCGGCAGGAGCCTCGCTCTCCCGTTGTTGCCTAGACCAAGTTCTTTCGCACTGCCCAAACCGCTGCTTGAGTTCGATCCGACACGCCTATCTTGCGAAGAATATGTTGGACATGCTCTTTCACGGTCTCGTAGCTGATGCCCAGCGACTGTGCAATTTCTTTATTGGTAAGTCCATTGGCTAGCTGCTTAAGGACTTCGCCTTCACGTTGCGTGAGAGGAATCTCAGAGTCGCTCCCGACTCGCATGGTGGCCAACGAGCCGGTAACTCGTCTCAGTTCCTCACGACTCCAAATATTCTCGCCTTTGGATGCGCGTTGAACGGCATCTAATATCTTTTCTTGATCGTCTGTTTTGAGCAGGAAACCGTTCGCGCCCAATGCCACCGCCCTAGCGACGTAGGTCGGATTGTCATACGAGGAAAAGATCAGCACGGATTGTGTGGGTGAATGCGTCTTGATTTTCCCGAGAAGTTGCAATCCATCTCCGCCGGGAAGACGAACATCGATGATGACCAAATCGAATTTCGAAGCCAAAAACTTGGCAAAGCCGTCGTCGGAGTTCGATGCCTCGTCCATTATTTCTGCGTCGGTACCTAAAAGCATTTGCCTAAAGCCCAAACGGACAATTTCGTGGTCGTCTACAAAAAGTATTTTGGATTTCAAGTAGCACCTCCTTTGGCGAATCGATTCAAGGGGGTGATGATTCCGATTGGGAGGGTTTCCCCTACTTGGCGGGAGTTCACGGAACTAAAAGAGGGGAGCATTTTACGCGGGAGGCCGGGTTTGTGTTCGGAAATGCGAAAAAGGCGTGAAGAAGCACTACCCCCACCTTAGCATGCAAATGTGGTGAATACCATCATGTCGTCCACTTTTGTGTTTGTTAATCGCCAAGTGCACCAGAATTGGGAGCCGTTTTTTGGTTCAAACCAGTTCTTTCGAATGATCTGGCATCGCAGACGGTAAGGATGCTATTTTCGAGACGCGAAGGTTTTTGCACGCCAGCCGGCGTGCCATCACGAAAACCGAGTTTTGACGAGCAGTGCAAGCAAAGGAATACGGAATGTACAAGCTGTTATTGTGTTGGCGCTACTTGAAAACCCGTTGGATTGCCTTAGCGTCGATCGTTTCCGTGACCTTAGGCGTTGCGACACTAATTGTCGTCAATAGCGTAATGGATGGTTTTACTTCGCAGATGCAGGATCGAATGCACGGCATTCTGAGCGATCTTGTGGTTGAAACGCGAGGCACCAATGGGATTTCGGAACCGAATTGGTACATCGAACGCATTCGAGCCAGGATCGGCACTGCGGTTGAAGGAGTTACCACCGTGGTGACGCTGCCGGCCATGATGACATTTCATCACAACGGTGCAGCGCATACCCAGCAAATCAATTTGATCGGAATTGATCAAACAACGTACGCCAGCGTCAGTGACTTTAGCAAGTACCTGATACATCCGGACAACCAGTCCAAACTGGATTTCAATTTGAAACAATCGGGTTATGCGCCAGAACGGGAAGCGTTGCAGCCAGCAGGCTGGGAATATCGAAACCGTGTTGAACAGCTAAAGAAAGAGAGGCTGACTCAATTGGAGCAGTATCGTGAGCTCCAAGAAAAAATTGCGGTCGAACAGCGGAAACAACTCTCCAATCAATTGCAAGATAGCCATTTCGGCGCGCCCAACTTGGAATCCAACCCGGAATCTGCAACGGACTCTTTGATCAGAATTGAGAGTGAGAAAAAAGCGGATTCAGAATCAAATGCAATCCAATCGATGCTATCCGGCCCCAGCATTCAACCGATTCAATCGAGTGAGGGACGAGGTCGCGTTTTTGACGCATCCAAGGAACAGCGAACGGGCATTGTTCTTGGAATTGGGATTGGGAGTGTTCGAGGCCGAGACGTGGCCGGCAAAGTCAAAGACTATTTCTTTATTCGACCAGGTGATGACGTCAGTGTTGCATTTCCCAATGCAGGCACTCCACCCCGAGCCATCGATGAGATGTTTACTGTGGTCGACTTTTACGAAAGCAAGATGAGCGAATACGACGCCACTTTTGCCTTCGTGCCTATTGAATCGCTTCAAAAAGCTCGTGGCATGATCGACCCATTATCTAAAGTTGGAGCTGTCACCTCGATTCAAATCAAATTGAAAAAAGGCTCGGATCTTTCTGCGGCCCGCGATGCCTTGCGAGACGAGTTTCCGCCCACCGAATCCTATGTTCAGGTCAACTCGTGGCGCGACACGCAGGGACCGTTGTTGGCCGCCGTCCAAATGGAGACCACGATTCTAAATGTTCTCTTGTTCATGATTATCGCCGTTGCTGGTTTCGGAATCCTCGCCACGTTCTTTATGATCGTTGTTGAAAAGACACGAGACATCGGTGTACTCAAATCGCTTGGCGCGCCGGGAACCGGGATCGCCTCGATCTTCTTGGGCTATGGCGTCTTGCTCGGTTCCGTTGGATCGGGTGCCGGTGTTGTCTGTGGACTACTTTTCGTTTGGAAGATCAATCAAATAGCCAGAATCCTGGAATGGTTCACCGGACGCGAGGTCTTTGACCCCACTGTCTATTATTTCGACTCGATTCCAACCATCATCCATCCATTTACTATCGTCTGGGTCAGCATCGGCGCGGTCTTGATCGCGATCATGGCAAGCGTTCTGCCATCCATTCGTGCGGCTCGTATGCATCCTGTAGAGGCCTTGCGTTATGAATAGCACCACACCTGCGAAAATGCTAACAAAGCCATCAACGCCTGCCATCGGTCCCTACCGCGTTGTTCGGCCAGAACTCGAATTGGATTCGCTTGAGAGCGCCATCGTTAAGTCAGGTCTGCCAGAAAGCGTTGGCAGCCGATCTATTGTGGTAGCTCGCGACGTAACGAAATCCTACCGTCGGAGCAAGACGATTGTTCCTGTGCTTAAAGGGGTCGATTTCAGCGCGGAACGGGGCAAGATCACAGCCATCATCGGCCAAAGCGGTTCTGGCAAAAGCACTTTGCTCCACCTGCTTGGCACCCTGGATAAACCTGACTCGGGCGAAATTCATTTCGATGGTCAACGCACCGACAATTTGCCCGCTCGTCGGCGAGATGCGTTTCGCAACAAGCAACTTGGAATGATTTTTCAGTTCTATCATTTGCTACCCGAATTGACACTACTCGAAAATATTGTTGCTCCCGCCATGATCGGGCAGAGTATTTTCTCCTATTTCCGTAACCGTTCCGCGATTATTCAGCGGGCAAAAGGGCTAGCTGAGATGGTTGGTCTTTCGCATCGACTGCATCACAAGCCGTGTGAGCTCTCAGGTGGCGAAATGCAACGTACGGCTATTGCCCGAGCTTTGGTCACGGATCCCCAACTGCTGCTGGCGGACGAACCGACCGGAAATCTCGACCAAGAATCCGGTCAGTCCATTTTGCAGTTGATGAGAAACCTGAACCGAGATACCGGTTTAACAATCGTAATGGTCACCCATGATGAGAACATTGCGCAGCAATGTGACGCGTTGGTCCGATTGAAAGGCGGCAAGCTGGAGCCACTTAAGTGATTTGGTAATATTTGACGATTGTAACGATCAGTCTAATGTTTCCGTCATGAAGTAGCCGATTTGAGAGCTACCGACTAAGCTCAACAAGGCCATTTCAACAACGGAACCGAACGGATGTACGAATCATTCTTTGGATTTGTCAAAAGACCATTCCTCGCGGCATCCACGCTTGACCGCTACTTTCCTGCGACGTGCATTGAGCAGACCTTTCAAACCACGTCTCGCGCAATCCAACGTGGCGAAGGGCCCGTTGCAATCTTTGGTGGCACAGGATTGGGCAAGACAATGTGTTGCCTTCGAATTGCCGAAAGCTTTCGACGCAATTTCGAAGTGGTGATGCTTTCCAGTTCTCAGCTTATTACACGCCGAGCTCTGCTTCAAAACCTCCTGTTTGAGCTGCGCATGCCCTATCGAGACATGACTGAAGGTGAACTCCGCCTCTCGCTCATGAGTCGACTACAACCTTCCTCGGAAAACCCTGCCGATGGACTGGTCTTAGTCATAGACGAAGCCCAGACACTGTCCATGAAGTTACTCGATGAGATCCGCCTGCTTACGAACATGGTTCGCAATGGCATTCCAAGGGTCCGGTTGGTTCTCTGCGGAACGATGCGTTTGGAGGACTGCCTTTCCCACCCGCACATGGATTCGCTCAATCAACGCCTCGCTGCCCGCTGCTATTTGACTCCACTGAGCAACCAGGAAACCGGTCAGTACGTCATCCACAAAATTGAATTGAGCGGTGTTGAGGGATCGACGGTGATGACTCGCGATGCCCTAGACGCCATTTATCGAGGTTCGGATGGGATTCCGCGACTGATTGATCAACTCGCCGATCAGTCTCTATTACTTTCCTGCAATGATCGTGAACGCCCGGTTTCTGCCGCTATGGTTGGCCGAGCTTGGTGCATGCTCCAGCAGCTTCCTAATCCGTGGAGCGAACCCGAATCGATTGTTAAGGCCGCTCCGATTGCAATCGCGAGCCCAACGCCAGTCCCATCGAATACGCCGCCTATTAGCCAAACACCTGCGATTTCGAACGAGCTGAAATCCTCTTTTTCGGCCTCGAGTTTCGAAACGATGATGAAGGGTTCAGTTCCCTCCCAAACGCAAATGCCATCGCACTCCAACATTGAATTTGGACCGCTCGACGATGATTTCAGCCATGACTTGATGACCAGTCCTATCGAAGACTTCAACACGGTCGCGACAACCAACGCGATCGCACAATCGCAGGCTGAAACGGACTTTGAAGATGCTATCGTAGTGCCAGAAGCCTCGCCCGTTCCGACCAAGAACTTGCTGGATGTTTTTGCCGGTGATTTTGACGAGGAGTTCTCGATTCCTGTTCAGTCTTCCGATAGCTACCAGTCTTACTCCGGCGCTGCCTATGGGAATCTAAACTACGACCTTTCCAGTTTCGGAACTTCGAACCGGAAAGCTACCGACGAGGAGGCACTGGCATTTGACGAAGCCAACGATTTCTTTACAGCCCCAACGCCTCCACATGCCCACGTAGGACAGGCTGCCAGCCTGTCTTCCAACGACGGGCCTTTTGAGGACTCTTATTTGGAAACCGTTTCGAACATCTCGCCGGAACAAGCCGCAAACTTGGAGAGACAAATCGAAGAGGAAATGCGAGAACTGGTTTCTGGACTGAATATGAATGCGATGACCTTCGATCCCGCTGAGTCAATCGACTCTACCGTTAATTACAGCACTCCGGGAATTTTTTCAGCGATGGAACACGGTCCTGAAGAGGATCGTCGCCTCGCCCATCATGCTCACTCGGACGTAATCGCGTTTTCGGGTATGCATAGCTATAACACCATGATGGAATCGGAGCCGGTCCCAGACCGAGCCGCGATGGGAGATGATCGAGATATGCTGGTGATTGAGGACGACCTGGAGTCCGTTCGAGGGGGAGTATCGCAAGCCATGAATAATACTCACCGCGCGGTTCTACATCCCTATGCAAAACTGTTCACCAAACTACGAAACTCTTAATGGATACCGCATCCAGCTCGCAGGTCGTTCATTTGCCAATCGATGGAATTTTGAATCGTATTAGCAAGGCGCGGTCGTTCGTTTTAGGAATAGTGACGGTTGGCGATGCCGATCCGTCGCTCGTACGCTCAGTGATCACCGACACGGTCGCTCGATGTTCCGAAAAGACACGTCGCAATGCCATTCTCATCACCGTCCGTCCGCCGAACGAATTGCGTTCCCACGACCTAGTTACGAATGGGAACTTCAGCCAGGCTCGTTGGTCGTACTTTGACGACGCCAATGCGGGGACCAAGTCATGGCATGCTCAGCTGGCAGATTTGCCTCGCTGGAAGCAAGAATTCGGGCTGATCGTCTTCGATTTGGGGGCTGTATGTCTCCCCATGATGCCGCGAATTGGTAGACTATGCGATGGAATCGTAGTTCAAATGCTGGACCCATCGAACTCGCGGGAAACAATTCAGGCGTTGAAGTCACTTCAGAAAAATCGTCTGACGATTCTCGGAGCTTGGTCGGTAGAATTGAATTCCCGGAACATAGCAGCGTAACGTTTGCCTTGCCGCTCACCGCTCCTAGACTGTGATTTTATCAACCCGACGCGTGAGCGAGGGATGACAAATGGTCCCTCGCTCACGCATCGGGTTAGGAAACGGCCACAAACAATCGATGCAACTACTTAACCTCATTAAATTTGGGTATGACTTATGGTCCGTTGCTTGGTAACCGGTGGGGCTGGATTCATCGGCTCGCATATCGTTCGGGGACTTCTAGACGCCGGGCACAAGGTGCGTGTCCTAGATAATCTTTGCACGGGCAAAAGAGCCAACTTAGAAGAGGTTTCGGATCGTATCGACTTCGTGGACGGAGACATTTGCGACTCGATCGCAGTCCGAGAAGCACTCTCTGGGGTCGAAAGGGTTTTTCATCAAGCGGCCTTGGCGTCCGTGCCACTCTCTTTGGAGCGTCCTTTGGACACGCATCAGGCTTGCGCGACCGGCACACTCAATATGCTGCACCACAGCGTTCAAGCGGGAGTCAAACGTTTTGTCTACGCGGCCAGCAGCAGTGCCTACGGCGATCAACCGACTTCGTCCAAACGCGAGTCGGATCTGCCTATGCCACTTTCTCCCTACGCTGTTGCAAAGTTGTGTGGTGAGTACTATTGCCAAGCCTACTATCACAGTTTTGGCTTGGAAACGGTTGGCATTCGCTATTTCAACGTGTTCGGCCCACGCCAAGATCCTGATAGTCCTTACTCGGCGGTCATTCCGCTTTTTGTTAGTCGCATCCTCAACGGACAACGACCGCTCATTTTCGGCGATGGATTGCAGTCTCGCGATTTTACTTATGTTGCGAACGTCGTGCACGGGAATCTGCTAGCTGCGGAACGACCTAATATTGGCGGTAGAACCTTGAATGTGGCCGACGGTGGACAAACCACCTTGTTGCAGTTGCTGAAGATCTTGGGGAACTTGCTCGGCAAGTCCATTGAGCCAGATTTTCAGCCAGCTCGAACAGGCGACGTACGGGATAGTCTTGCTGACATTTCGCTCGCTCGAAAGCTGCTCGGCTACGAACCTCAAATTCGACTGGAGGAGGGAATCAAGCGGACCATCGCTTATTACCGATCGATCGTTGGCGAGTATGCGCATTAGAACTTCAAAGAGTTTAGAACGTAACAGCCATCCATGATCGTTTTCTCGTTGGTCGTTTTGCTGATCGCTTTGCTGCCTCTTGCCATGTTTGTGAAAAATGGCACGGTGTTTTCGCGAGCAAGTTCGGCACCGGAACAATTGCAATTCGCCGACTCCGCACGGGTTAGTATCCTCATACCGGCACGCAACGAAGCCGCCTCCATAGGACCTGCGATTGAGGCTATCTTGTCCAATGGCCATCCGAATTTTGAGGTTCTGGTCCTCGATGATCACTCCGAAGATGATACGGCTAGCATCGTCCAGTTAATAGCGGCTCGCGACCACCGAGTTCGGCTTCTGCATTCCAACCCGTTGCCCGCAGATTGGAATGGAAAACAGCATGCCTGTTGGCAATTGGCAAATCAATCGCAGTACGAGTGGCTTCTGTTCTTGGATGCAGACGTTCGGCTTTCGTCGGATGCGGTTTCACGTTGCATGGCGGAGCAGCGTCGCAGGCAAGCACCCTTGGTTAGCGGCTTTCCCATGCAAGAGACAGGAACCGTGGCCGAAAAAATCCTCATTCCACTCATGCACTACGTACTGCTCAGCTATCTGCCAATCGAGCGAATGCGGTCTTCTCTCGGGGTTGGTTTGGCTGCGGGTTGTGGGCAACTATTCCTGGCGGACAAGCAGGTATACATGTCGGTGGGGGGGCATTCGGCGATTCGCGGTTCCCGCCACGATGGTATTCAATTGCCTCGAGCTTTCCGGCGGGCTGGACACAAAACAGACATCTTTGATGCGACCGATATCGCACGTTGCCGAATGTATACGTCGACCAAGGAGGTTTGTAACGGTTTGCTGAAGAATGCAACCGAGGGCATTGCCAACGCTCGCTTGATCGTTCCTTTTACGGTGCTCTTGATTGGCGGCTCCGTCCTGCCTGGCCTTGCATTGATCTTGGGGTACGTCGTGGGTGCTTCGTCGATCGCGCTGTCGATCCTGTTGGTGGCTTTTGCTATTTCCTTTGTACCGAGGCTTATTGCGTGCAATCGATTCCACCAGAGCTACTTGGGTGCGGCACTGCATCCGTTGGGAGTGGCTTGGTTTGTGGCACTTCAATGGATCGCATTGGTCCGAAAGCAATTGGGCTTAACCACCAAGTGGCGAGGCCGGTCATAGGTGTCGTGTCCGACGCTGCTCGTGTCCGACGCTGCTCGTGTCGATTCGGATACTGGCAGCATCCGCCGCGGGCCTGGAGTCCTTACTTGACAGTCACGTATGATGGCAGAGATGAATAGTCAACCCAATGAAATACAGGCCCATTTAGCTACCTTGCCGATGCACTTGGCAGAACGCACTTGGTTGCGAGCCAGGGGCAAGCCAGACCATCGAGGCGAACGCGT
Source organism: Pirellula sp. (assembly GCA_031372345.1). Classification (GTDB taxonomy): domain Bacteria; phylum Planctomycetota; class Planctomycetia; order Pirellulales; family Pirellulaceae; genus JBKCUI01. Next base: position 19,689 of record JANMLD010000279.1, on the reverse strand, counting down.
CCTATATTGGACCCACCACGCGCTGCGATCCGATGAGAACCCAGCCCTGGATGTTGCGATCCATTTGGCCGAGAAGCTAAAACTGCCGCTGCTCGTCTATCAAGGGCTTTCCGAACGCTACCGATTTGCTTCGGATCGGCACCATACCTTTATTCTTGAAGCGGCTCGGGACTTGGAACAGAGCTATGCTAAGCTCGGGATACAATTCTCGCTGCACCTGGACCGCGCCGGTGCCCGATTTCCTCGTCTGGCCCGACTCGCGCATTCATCGGCCGTGGTCGTGACGGATGACTTTCCAATCGAAGCCACCAAGCAATGGACAGAACGACTGGCGGAATCCAATTCGACTTCCATTGTTCTTGTCGATACCGCATGCATCGTCCCGACGCGACTCGTGGGGAAAGCGTACGATCGCGCTTTCGCATTTCGCGACGCGACGGCCAAGCTCTATCGTGACCGAGTGAATCGCGAGTGGCCAGCTACCCATAACACGGTTTCTCCCGCACCGGTCCCTTTTGAGTCCTTGAAACTTGCAGGTCGGTGCCTAGCCACGCTGGTGTCTGAATGCGACATCGACCATTCCATTGGTCCTGTTTCTGATACACGTGGAGGCTCCTCGGCTGGATATGCTCGCTGGCAAGCGTTTCGAAACAACGGACTCCGCGGATACGCAAAGCGTCGAAACCAAATCGAGATCGACGGAGTCAGCCGCATGTCTGCCTACCTGCACTATGGAATGGTCTCCCCGTTCCGCATTGCAAGAGAAGCGTCGGCGGATGGGGCCGAAAAGTACCTCGATGAGTTGCTGATATGGAGAGAGCTGGCTTATGCCTTTTGCTACTTCCAAACTAACCTAGATACTGAGGCCAGTCTTCCAGCCTGGTCAATCGCGACGTTAACCCAACATGCCAACGACCCTCGAACTTGTTTGTCTTGGGAAACACTCATCCGAGCTAAGACGGGCGATCGGCTTTGGGATGCAGCCCAACGAAGTTTGCTCAAGCATGGGGAATTGCACAACAATATCCGCATGACTTGGGGCAAAGCCATCGTAGAGTGGTCCAACGGTCATCAACAAGCTCTCGAAAGGCTCATCGACCTAAACCATCGGTACGCGCTGGATGGTCGCGACCCTGCTTCCTATGGAGGCATATTATGGTGCCTTGGCCAATTCGATCGGCCTTTCCATCCAGAACAGCCCATCCTCGGCAGTGTCCGTTCGCGTCCCCTTGCCGTGCATCAGGACAGAACGAACTTGGAGGCTTATGAGAAAAAAGTGGATAGGGCTATCGCCCACCCGTCACCGCGAATCGCAATGATCGGTACGGGGTTGGCTGGGTTGATATGCGCCAGAATCTTGACCGATCAAGGTCTCAACGTGAAGTGTTTTGAAAAATCGCACCGCGTAAGTGGGCGAGCCTCCACCAGAAAAGTAGAGGGTGTGTGCCAGTTCGATCATGGTGCTCAGTACTTTACGATTCGCGATCCTTTCTTAAGACCTTATGTGGAATCATGGTGCCACGACAATCACGTCGCCGAGTGGAACGGGCATATCGTTTCCATCGAAGAGTTTGGCAAATTTAGGGATGTTGCACCGGTTAAACGCTTTGTCGGCACCCCGAGCATGGAATCGCTCGGAATACACTTGTCGCGGGATTTGTCGGTCGCACTGGAAATTGAGGTCGCGAGTGTAGTCCAAGAAAGCGACGCCTATCGATTGATGTCCAAGGATGATCGTGTTCTCGACGATTTTGATGTGGTACTTTGGAACTGCCCACCAGCCCAAGTTGCAAAGCAATTGCCGATGCGTTGTTCTTGGCGAGAGGAGCTCTCCAGGGTCGAAATGGTCCCTTGTTGGGCGGTGATGTTAGCTACTGAACGTGGCTGGCAAGTTCCCTTTGATGGGGCCTTCGTCAATCAAGGAAAACTCGGTTGGATTGCTCGCGACTCCAGCAAACCGTTGCGATCCAAGCATGTCGAGACGGTTGTTCTGCATTCTACCGTTGCTTGGGCAAAAGAGAATTTGGAACTTTCCAAGGAACGGGCAATCGAGACTCTCATCGAAGAAGCAGAGAAAGTAACGGGTGTTGCAATGCCAGATCCGTGCATCGCAAAGTCGCACCGCTGGCTCTACTCAAGGCCTACGGAATCATTGACGCACAGTTCTCTTTGGGATGATGACAATCAACTCGGTGCCTGCGGAGATTGGTGTGGAGGCCCACGTATCGAAGGGGCCTTGAAAAGTGGCATGTCACTTGCAGGACGGGTCTTGAGCCGGCTCCACGCACGAACGGTTGCAACGTCTGCCACAAATGGTAATTCGTCCGGCGTCATTCAACTCGAGCTGTTTTGAAACCAAGGGAGAAGAATGACAGTCCAAACCGCTGCGATCGTAGCCTCTATCTTCCCAAGCCATCTGGATGACTCGATCCAGTTCGCCATCACTGAGTGGCGTTGGCTCCAAGATAATGGCTACTTTGCTACACTCTCGGCTTGACGGTCAAGTCGAGTGCTGAGGGCGAAAAATGTAGGTGCCCAGAGTCCGATGAAGATACCAAAACGCTCAGCGTGTGCCTTTGATTCTGCCGCATCACCACCAGTTAGGGCCCATATGCCGATGGAACCGATGATGGATGCAAAGGCGAGTACGAAACAAATGCCCGAGAGCGTTTTTAATTGCGATAGATTCACGGTTTTAACTTTCAGTCAGTTTTTACAGAGCCGACACGGCGACCAGATGACTTGAGAGAGACTGAAGTGACACATCCGGACTGGTGAGTGGCTCGTAACCACTATACACCCCGAGGAAGCCCCACCGCCAAATTTGGAGTGCTCCGATTCATCGGAGCTTTAAGATGGCTGCTGCGACCATCTTAAGCGAGCGGCGATTTGAAAACTACGAATCATAACCCGATACGTAAGTGAGGGACCTGCGAAATTGTCCCTCGCTTACGCATCGGGTTGGGATACTGCAATCTGCCGCTCGCCTTAAAGCGGAAATGAATTTCCGCACTCCAAAAGATACCTACTTGGACTTTAGCAAATTCAGTGCCTTTTCCAGGTTCTTGGTATTGGTGGACTCCAATCGCAGCAATTGGACGCGACGGGCGGAGGCCGTAGCGGATTGTTGATCGAGCTTTTCGATAAAGGATCGCACTTCCGCGGTTAAGCTCGGTGGTCCTCGCAGCACGATGGAATTGGTGGTTTCATCCACCGAAGCCGTCAACAATGGCCCTGCGGATTGTGCGTTGATCTGCTGCAAAACTGTGGCAACTTCCGTCGATACCCCTTCCGGAATGTCGATCGCCACACGACCTGCCCCTGTGCTCAATTGTGACTTGTAAACATCCTGAACGATGCTGGCCACTTGCTTGGCACTAGCGCTATGGAGTTGAACAATGGACGGAGAAATCTGCTGCAACGTGTCAAGTAGATCTTCGGAGTCGAAAACAGCCAGCAGTTCCTCGACAATTTTGCGATCGGCTCGGTTGCCACCAATGATCAATCCGTTAATGCGTGAATCGGCTACTATCTTCACGCGTTGTATCGCGTCCGAAATGGAGGATCGCCGACTGCTATCTCCCGTGCGAAATAGATCGGTTAGCAACTCCTGCAAATGCTTTGCATCCGCATGCCGCAGGATATAGACAGAAAAATTACCGGCCGTAGCATAGGGCGTTACCTTCGGATTCATCAACGTGTCGAGAAGTCGCGTGAAAAGCTCAAGGGCTTCCGTGTCATCCGAAGCCAACGTCCATTGATCGTCGCCTGTGACGACAATAATCGGCGGTGCCTGTTTTTGAGCGGGCTGTAGCGTATCGGTTTTGACTTGCGCACTGGCTAACCTTTGGAATGGACTCGTTGAAGTTTGCCCCAAGTCATCGGACTTTTTGGGTGCCTCTGGTGCCTGAGGTTCAGCATTTGGTCTGTCACGCTCAATCGGCTGGGGATTCACGACATTGATGGGATTATTCCTGATCGTTGGCCAAAGCTGCTGAATGTCCTCGAGCAACTGCTTGGAACTGCGATGGACCGGCACGAACCGCAATCGCCCTGACCCGACCGGAACATTCGAAGGCTGCGATTCACCCATCTGCTTAAGGAGCTTTCGAATACTCTCGAGTTGCTCCTTGGTCGCTCGAACCAGTACTTGTTGTTGATTGGAATCGATCGAGATCATCGGAGCACTCGACATGGGTTCGTCTTGAAAGAGTGCATCGGCTGCCAATTTGAAGGAAAACGGATCGGCTGAATTCAACTGAATGATTTCAAGCTCTCGTGACGGCGGCGCAAACTGTTTCATTGCATCCTCCACCATTTGGAGTTGGGATGGAGTACCGGTTACAAACAGTTGCTCATTGAGCGCGTCGTAGCGAACATCCACCAAACTGCTGTCCCCCTTGAACAAACTCTCCATCGAAGTGGTCACCGCCTTGCCATCGACCCCGCTCAGGGAAAAGAGCTTTAGTTTCTTGGTCTCGCTCGTCGAGTTGGCGGAATCGAATTGTTCGATCATTTGTTCCGCAACCAGAAGTTCTTGGCGACTACCCACGACGAAGACACTCTTTGCGTCGCGGCTAAAACTCACACCGGCTGTCGAGCGCCTGCCGAAGGCGTTCTGAAGTGCATCGGCGACCAACTCTGGTTTTGCATGTTTTAGTACAAAAGCCTTGAGTGACGGAAGCTTGCTAGGCTGAGAATTGACTTCGCCGACAACCTTAGCAATCTCGACATGATCTTCTTCTGTCGCGGTTGCAAAAACTCCCCCGCTCACGGAATCGGCGGAGAAATTGGCCTTCGAAAAACTCTCCTGCAACGCTTTGGATAACGGTAACGGTTCGGCGGAAGTAAGCGTATAAAAACGTGTAAGTCTCGACTTCAAACTGCCAGTCTCCACGTCGGTCACGATTTGTGCAATTCGCTCCATCTCGGCGGACGGTGCTGTCACGATTAAGCTGTTCGTGGCGGTGTCCGCCGTAGCGGTGGCCTTCAATGAAAAGCCCTGCAAGGCCGCTTTCAAGGAAGTAGCGTTCCCTTTTCCAATTGGAAAAACACGCGTTACGCTGTTTTGGATGTCGATATCAAAGTCCTTGACGATCGCTTCGATTCGCTTGTGCTGTTCAGGTGTTGCAGTCGCGATGAGAACACCTTCTTCTCGCGAGCCGTAGATGACCGCGTCCGGCATGAGATCGACCAAGATAGTCGACAAGCCCCGGGCACTTGCTTGCTTCAATCGATAGACGTGCGTTTGTCGGTTGGATGTCTTGGGTTGATCGAAGGCTTGCAGGAATTCGCGGATTTTAGCGTGCTCGTGCGTTTTGGCGGTAGCAGCAACAGTTCGCGACACAGCATCCTGTACCAACGTGGCTCGCGGAACAAGCGTTTGCAAAATCGCCAACGCGCTGACCGTGTTGCCATACTGCAGCGGATAAACAGCAGAGGTACTGGCATCTGGGGCTGGCAGTTCCTGTTGCAGCTTGGCGATCTTGTCTGCCACCATGGTGATCTCATCCTGAGCGCCAATGACCATCAGCGTGCCATTTCGGGCATTGGACTCCAAACGAATCTGCGATGGCAATGTCGCTTGAAGGGCACTCACCAGGCTGGTTTGATCAACGCGTTCTTGATCTATCGCAAAGACTTTGATAGTTCGCTCGGACGCGTTTGGCCCACTTACCATCAGTTCGACAACCTCGGCGATCCGTTTCTGTTGATCGGAGGACGCGATCACAATCAGTTGACCCGTTGTAGGATCGGCGGTGATCTCCAAAAGCGGAAAGAGGGTTTTTAGCGACGACTGGACAATGGCTACTTGCGTTGGTTTGACCAAGTAGGTGGCAGGGACTGTCGGTACGTCGTAAACCTTCAAGAATTCGTCGATTTTAAGATGGTCGGTCGCTTTGGCGGTGGCAGCAAGCGTTTTCGTCAACGCGTCTCGCACAAACGTCGCGCGTGGCACCAATGGCTGCAGAATTGCGATCGCACCGCTGGTCGTAGCATACTTGAGTGGATATACCTTTGAGGTCAAACCATCCGGTGCAGGCATTTGTTTTTGCAACGCATCTACCTTGGCAGCGACGAGCTCTACTTCCTCCGGTGTGCCAATGGCAAGAATCGTGTTGTTGCTTGGGTTGGACTCAAGTCGAATTTGAGATGGCAGTGTAGACTGGAGTGCGCTGAATAGGCTGGTTAACTCAACGCGTTCAGGTTCCACACGAAAGACCTTGACCGTTCGTTCCGAAGCGTTGGGGCCACTGGCCATCAACTCGATGACTTCCGCTATTCGCTTCTGTTGCTCGGACGAAGCCACAACGATCAGCTGGCCGGTGGTCGGAACCGAAGCGATTCCGATCGTTGGGAAAAGCGATTGCAAGGAGGCTTGAACGGCAGCAACTTGGGTTGGCTTTACCAGGTAGGTACTCGCTTCTTTGGCAGCTTGAGCGGTCTTGCTAATTTGTTCGAGAGCTTGCTGCACTCGCGTTTGCTGCTCTTCACCAGCCCAAACCGTGACCGTGCGGGAAAGGATATCGCTGCTAATAATGGCTTGAGGGGCGATCTGACTGAGAATGGCTGCCAGCGTTAGCATATCACCCGCAGGAACTGGGTACGTTTTGACGAATTGCTGTTTGCCATCAGGGGCAGATATTAGACGTTCCACGGCAGCATCCAATTGGTCCAGGTCTTTGACGCTCCCGGACGCGATGATTCGGTTGGCCGTTGCGTCGGCCGACAACTGCAAGTCTGGCCAGAGCTTTTGCAGCGTTGGCAACAGCGCGGCCGCTTGCAGTTTCTTCGCATCGTACGAGCGAATCTCTTTAGGGGCTCCGACGGATGACGGACGATCGATCTGCGTGATCGTTGCCTTGGCGATAGCTTGCGTCTCGATGGTACCTGTAACAACAAGCTGCTTGAGCTTATCGTCCGCTATCGAGGTCGAGCCCAAGGCGAGTTGATCGAAGACAATTTTCACTTGCGATGGCAACGCATTTTCAATCGGATAAGCCACAACAATTTGCTGCTGCTCCACTCCCAGTTTTTCGCTGAGGGCTGTGACCAGTGCGGAAATCTCAAGGTGCGTTTTGGCATCGGCCGCAACCAGCAGCCTATTTCGCACGGCATCCACATTGACCCTGGCCTTGAGTAACAAGGGAGTGAGGGAGGTTTGCAAAGCGGCTGCCGTCATGCCGCGTACGGCATACGTTTCTAAAGTGATGGCACTTTTCTTAGGCAATTGCTCGTTGAATGTCATAACGCGTGTTGCGATTTTGGCATGGGACGGTTCGTCGGCAAGCACCGTTAGTGTATTGCCATCCACGTCGACTGTGATCTTGGCTTCAGGGAACTCGGCGGTCAAGATTTGCATGACCAGGGCGCTATCTTGAACTGTAATTGGAACCATTTTCGGGGTGGTTGGCGTGGGTGCTGGCGTCGGCTGGTTCAGGCCTTCCAAGAGTTTAGCGAATTCCGCATGTTGTTCCGCCGTGGCCCAAACCAAGAGTTCTTGTTTGTTGCTCCCGTCGACAATTTTGATGCCGAGCAAGTTGGGTGGGAGGTCGGTTAGACTGGTGCGTCGGGACAGTTGGCTTTTCGAGAGAGCGTAAATCTGCAATTTGCGTTGATCGGGTTTTGGTAACAAACTCATTAACTGTGGCAACATGCTTTCGACAAGGGTGATATCGGTGTTGCCTGCGAGCAACATGAGTTGCCGACCGTCGTCACCTAACCAAGCGTTGGTGCTTGGGACGATTCGTTGAAGCGTGGCTAACCATTTCGCGTCGGCTTGTTGGAGCAGGGGAAGGACTCGCAGTTGGAGTTGGTTTGCGGATTGAGATCGCTTGAAGATCTCGATCATTTCGGAAGCGATGCGCAGATCGTCTTCAGAGCCACGAACGATGAGGCTTCCGGCCTTGTTGTTCGAAGCGATTTGGCCTTTGGGAAGAAACGCTTTCAAAGCCGCTTCGATGGAAGCAGAGATTGCCGGATCCACTTCGAACACCTTCATCGATTTCGAACCGTCGATGGGGACAATTTCCAGAGCAGCTAAACTCGCTTTGATCAGTTTCTGATCCTCGGCGCGTGCCAAGACGAGGAGTCGATCATTGGCTGTGGATATAGATGCATTGGGTGCCAGACTGAGTATCTGCTTTTCCAAAGTACCTAGTTTTTTCAAGTCGTCTGCGGTTGACCCAGGCAATTGGTATGCAACGGATTCGAAGGATGGAAGCAGTATTGCGCTTGCAATCATCTGGTCGATGGCCATCTTGATGGCGGCCTGTTGATCCGGAATGAGGAACGCGCTCAAAACACCGGTTTTCGCATCGACGGTGATCTGTTCGCTTGGAATGAGCTTGCGGATAGTTTCCAGGGTGCGAGCGGCATCGAGCGAGCCCAGCGTATAAGATTCAAAAACGGGTTTAGGAGGTGGCGGCGGTGGCACCGGTTTCGGTTCGGTTTTAGGCAACGACACGGTAGCAATAATCTCATTGATGGTTTGCATCTTGCCTGCCGTTTCAACGACTAGGACTTGGGTGCCGCGAGCCAAAGGGACAGCCCGACCGTAGCTGCTTAAGAACGGTTTTACTTCTTGCAACACGACGTCGATGGGGCGACCACCGAGTGGGAAGATTACGCTGACCAATTCGAATCGGCCACGCTGAACGAGTTCCTCCAGTTTGACCCTTGGCAGCAGCTCGAGTGGTATGGAGTCGCTGAGCGCCATCACGACGAGCATTTTTTCCCGGCGAACGAGCGTGAAGTTGCGGGTCATGAGGACGCTATTGAGCAGGTCGATACCTTCGCTGGGTGAGTAGGAGCGGGTATCGCTGTAGGTGAAGGTACCAGGTGGGATTTGATCCATTACCAACGTAAGGTCTTGTTGAGCGGCGAACCAATCGAGTACATTATCCCACTTCATTTCACGGAATTGGAACATGAGCTTTTTGGTAGCTGGAGCTTCATTGAATTTCGCCCGTTGTTGGTCATTCAGAACGGCCAAGATTTTCTTCTTAAAATCGACATTGAGGTTGTCTTTGACGGCTTGGTCACCCGGGGCAGCCAGGGCCTCGGCTCGGGCCTGAAGAAGGACTTGGATTTCGGCCCGCTGGGAATCGACGAGGCTCAAGCGTTCTGCTATTTCGGGGTGAATTAAGCGCGCGACATCCGGCTCTTGGGCGATGGACTCACTGGCGACGAAAACGACGAGCGACAGGACGCAAATCGAAACGGCGAAACGATAGGTAATCATTCGGGGAAACTCAAAATCGAGTTAGGTGGGGGTGGCGGTGGGAATTTGGAAGAGTGGTCCCGCGACGCCGCACGCGGGATTGGGGGGCGAAGCATATTGTAGTTGGAGATGTCATTTTACCGGCAATGGTTCAGCAAATAGTTCGAAGCTGCAATTGAAAACTACGTATGAGAAAATCGTAAGTCACCCTCCCTCGGGGAGGGTCGGCCGTAGGCCGGGGAGGGTGAACTGATTGACTCTGAGGGTGAACGGATTGCGGGGGGCCGAGCGAACCTTTTGTGATTGGGATTGTCGTATTGTGGTGATCGAGCCTGTTTTTTACGAATCACGATTTGCGGGCAAATAGTTGAAATGCAAGGGATTTGGACGTTTTTGGGTAGGAATTGGTTTAAAATGGCCTAGCGAACAATGTTCGGGTAGGGTAAAAGTTCTGGAACAAGAGGGCGAAACCGTTCGAAAGAGCGGTTAAGTCCTCGGATCGGGGTGTAGCGCAGCCTGGCTAGCGCATCTGGTTTGGGACCAGAGGGTCGAAGGTTCGAATCCTTTCACCCCGACTATCAAAAACCCCTGTATTTTTCGGAATGCAGGGGTTTTTTCGTTTTCATGGCGATCAACTTCGGCCGCAGCAATGACTAAATTCCATGCGGAGATTTTGGCGTGACGAAATTAGCCGACATTCAACGCGAGCTCAGCTCGCTTTCTGATGGCGAGAAGGCCCAATTGCTACAATGGATCGTGCGAGACTTGGGCCAATCGTTTCCGGGAATTGAAACGACACCAGGTGTATGTGGCGGCGAGCCCTGTATTGTTCGAACGCGAATTCCCGTTTGGGTGTTAGAGCAAATGCGCCGGCAGGGAGTAAACGAGGCAGACATTTTGCGCAACTATGACACGGCCACAATGACACGGCCAACGGAACCAGACGCGTAGGCGATTACAAAATGGCAACTAGGAACTCAACGTCGGAGATGTCTCAATGAATCCATTCGTAATGGAGGTCATGGACGATGCCATGTCGGACGTCCTGCGGCAGAAGACAGAAGTCGAACGTCTACGGATCGCTGGTCGGATGTGGAAATCGGCGAGGGTGATCTTGAGCGGTGCCATTCGTACCGAGCATCCCGATTGGAACGATGACCAGGTTAACCGAGAAATTGCTCAAAGGATCAGTCACGGATTGGTGAAGCATGAATCCGACTGAACTTCAGCCATCCGAATTGATGCAGATTGCCGCCGACTTTTTTGAGTCACAGGGTATTCATTACCGAGTGGTGGGTTCGATGGCGAGCATGGCTTACGGCGAGCCACGCGATGTGTTATCCGAATGGGAACTAGTCCTGAAAAGATTGAAGGAACCCAACACTTGAGTACCGACTACTCCGAAGATGCACTCGTGTTAACAACACTTCGCCACTGTTCGAAGCCAGTGATATCCGCTATAGGCTCAATCGACTCGTCAACGTGGCGTAGTCACAGTGCTTGTTCCTGCCATTCATCGCTAGTAGGATACTTGCTGTTTTCAACCAACGAGTTCCGAAAGACCGCCCGATGATCCACAAATCCATCATTCTTGAGATGATGGATAGGGATGCACTCAAGCGACTTTCAATCGAGCTAGACCTGATTGGAGTGGATCGGCGAAGTGTGGGCCAAATGCGGGCCGCACTCAAGGTCAAACGAAGCGCTACCACCGATGTAGTGATCGGATCTCTGAAACTGACCGAGCTCCGGCGCGTTGCTGCGGACATTGGCATAACGGTTGGTGGCAATCGATCTGAACTAACGGCGCGATTGAAAGATTTTGAAAGCACGATACCGAACTCAAACCGAAAACCAAGTCAGAGGAAACGTATGCAGGCCGAGGCAACCACGACGAACGCTTCACCACCCTCCACGGAGGTGGTTGCCAAAAAGAAGCCTGCCAAACTCACGCTCCCCCGGCTGGAGCGCAAGCTGTTCGAGGCGTGCGACATTCTGCGGGGCAACATGGATGCCTCGGAGTACAAAGAATTCATCTTCGGCATGTTGTTCCTCAAGCGGCTGAGCGATCAGTTTGCCTCCGATCGCACCAAGCTCACCGCCGAGTATGAGAGCAAAGGCCTCAAGCCCGCGCTGATCGAAAAGCAACTGGACAATCTTGATAAGTACGATTTCTTCGTTCCGCTTTCAGCTCGATGGAGTGCCAAGGACGAGAAAGGCCGCAACACGGGCATCGCCCACCTAAAGACCTCGGTCGGTTCTGGGCTGAACAAAGCCCTGGCTGCTATCGAGGACGCCAATCCCAACACGCTGCAAGACGTTCTCAAGGGGATCAACTTCAATCGCAAGGTCGGCCAGCGGTCGATGGACGACGACACCTTGGTCGCGTTCATTCAGCACTTCAACGACCTCCCGCTAGCGAACGATGACTTCGAGTTCCCGGATCTCCTCGGAGCGGCATTCGATTACCTCATCAAATACTTTGCCGATAGTGCTGGAAAGAAAGGCGGCGAGTTTTTCACGCCACCTGAAGTCGTCCAGCTGAATGTGCAAATCATTGAGCCGAAGGAAGGTATGAGCATCGACGACCCAGCCGTGGGTTCAGGGGGCATGTTAATCCAGTCCAAACAGTACGTCCAGGAAACAGGCGGCGACCCTCGCAATCTGGAATTGGCCGGTCAGGAACTCAACGGCGGCACTTGGGCCATCTGCAAGATGAACATGCTCTTGCACGGCATTCGCAGTGCGGACGTTCGCCAGGGGGACACGATCAAGGAGCCGCAGCATCTCGACAAAAACGGCGAAATCCGCCGCTTCGACCGGGTGATCGCCAATCCGCCTTTCTCGCAAAACTACCTTCGCAATGGGATGCAGTTCCCCGAACGCTTCCACACCTTCATGCCGGAGGGTGGCAAGAAGGCCGATCTGATGTTTGTGCAGCACATGGTCGCGTCGCTCAAGAGCGATGGCAAGCTCTCCGTAGTCATGCCGCACGGCGTCCTGTTCCGTGGTGGCGAGGAAAAAGCCTGCCGACAACGGTTCATCAAGGACGGCATTTTGGAAGCGGTCATCGGCCTGCCGAGCAACCTCTTTTACGGCACCGGCATTCCGGCCTGCATCTTGGTGATCAACAAGCACGGGGCCAGCAAGCGAAAGAGCGTGCTGTTCATCAATGCCGACCGGGAATACAAGGAAGGCAAGAATCAAAACTCGCTGCGGCCCGAGGACATCGAGAAGATCACGCACGTCTACCGCAACCGGCTCAGCGTTTCAAAGTACTCACGGGAAGTGCCAATCGCTGAGCTAGAGAAAGAAGAGTTCAATCTCAACATACGGCGCTACGTCGATAACTCGCCCCCACCAGAACCGCATGATGTTCGGGCGCACTTGCACGGCGGCATTCCCCTCAGCGAGATCACCTTGCTGACTTCGTACTACGATAATTACGCCGGGCTGCGGTCGCTGTTGTTCCAAAGTAGTAGGCACTTTCTAAGTGCCGTAACCGAAGCGTCCAATAAACTACCAGCGGACGGCACACGGAGTGTGCCTGCTACTATCTACGCCGACTTCACCGCAGCCATCACCTCAAAGCAGAACATCAAAACGCTTGTCGAGTCGGCACCGGGCCTGCAAGCCAAACATGCCGAGTTCCACCAATCGCTCGATGCATGGTGGAAGGGCAACGTCAAACGCCTCGAAAAACTCCCCGAGACGCAAAACGTCTTCGAGTTTCGTCGGCAGTGCATTGATGGGCTATCCAAGGCTCTGGTTCCCCATCAGTTGCTCGACGTGTATCAGGCTCGTGGTGCCGTGGCTGCGTACATCAAGTCGCTGGACAGCGATCTCAAGTCGATTGCGGCCAGTGGTTGGGGGCCGGAACTGATCCCCGACGACGAAATCCTCCAGTCCCAATTCCCCGAAGTGCTGGAACAGATCGAGCAAGAGACGGCTCGCATCGCTGAACTCGAAGGGTTGTTCGCCGCCGTCAGCGGTGGCGACGAAGAAGAAGGCGAAGTCGAGGTCGATGCCGAGAACGGCGTGCTGCCCAAGTCGCTCGTCAAATCGCTCAAGGAGGAGAAGAAGAACCTGGGGGGCGAGATCAAAGAGGCCAAGAAGCGGGCCAGGAATGAAGGGCGAAGCGGCGTGCCTGCCGAAGTCGCCGCCTGGGAGAAACGGATCGAAGAGATCGACGCTCAACTCGCCCGGCATGTGGCTCTGGACGACGAACTCAAGACGCTCAAGGCCCACATTCGGGAAGTGGAGAAGCAGAAGGAGACTCTCATTGCCTCAGCCCGTTCCAAGATCACCGAAGCCGAGGCGAAGAAGTTGATCCTGGCCCGGTTCAAGCGACTGCTGACCGAGCAGTTCGATGGCTACCTGCGGCAGTACCAGCAAGCATTCATCGCCGCCGTCGAGAATCTGTGGTCCAAGTACGCCGTGACGACGAAGCAAATTCTTGCCGAGCGGGATCAGGAAGCCGCCCAACTCAACGCCTTTTTGAAGGAGTTGGGGTATGAGTGACTGGATGACTGTCAGGATAGATCAGGTTGGAAAAGTTGTTACTGGCTCGACACCTAGTCCCGCTATCGCCCAATACTGGGACGGCGAAGTGCCGTTCATTACGCCAGCGGACATAAGTGACTCAGCTTTCGTGCGCAGCACTGAAAGACGATTGACGACATTGGGTACCTGTGTTGCCCGACTTATTCCAGCTAACAGCGTCATGGTTACGTGCATTGGGAGCACAATCGGAAAGACAGCTTATCCGCTGGTTGACTCTGTTACGAATCAGCAGATTAACACAGTCATTCCGAGTGACTTAGCAAACCCAAGATTCTTGTACTACACCCTATTGCGGCTAGCTGACTCCATTAAGCAGATTGCCGGAGTTACGGCGGTTCCGATTGTAAACAAGACAGATTTCTCCCGAATCGAATTCTCGCTTCCGCCACTACCCCAGCAACGCAAGATCGCTCGGATTCTGACGACGGTAGACAACCTGATCGAGAAGACCGAGGCCCTGATTGCCAAGTATCAGGCGATCAAGCAGGGGATGATGCACGACCTGTTCACCCGTGGCGTGGACTCCCACGGCCACCTGCGGCCCCCTTACAAAGAAGCGCCCGAACTCTACAAACAGTCCGATTTGGGTTGGATTCCGAAGGAGTGGGGCGTGCGGTCACTTGGCGAGGTTGCTGTAGTCGGCGGTGGTGTAACACTTGGTCGAGACTTGCCTGGCAGTCAAGTAGTCGAGCTTCCGTATTTGCGTGTCGCCAATGTTCAAGACGGCTATTTGGACTTGTCTGAAATCAAGACCGTTTCAGTCCTGAAGTCTGAAGTTGACCGTTATAGATTGGAGCAGGGCGACATGCTGATGACTGAAGGCGGCGACTTTGACAAACTTGGACGGGGGACTGTCTGGCGAGGCCAGATTTTTCCTTGCTTGCATCAAAATCATATTTTTCGTGTTCGACCGTCGAAGGAGTTTATTCTGCCGGACTTCTTGGCCGCAGTTACGGCATCCAGTTACGGCAAGCGATACTTCCTCGTTAGTTCCAAGCAGACGACAAATCTCGCGACGATCAACTCGACCCAACTAAAGGCATTCCCCGTCCCGCTGCCCAATCTGGACGAGCAAGGCCGAATGATTGCTGCAATTACTTCCGTTGAGCGGCAGATCGAGGCGGAACAACGCCACTCAAATCAGATGAAGCAAACCAAAACCGGCCTCATGCAAGACCTGCTCACCGGCAAGGTGCGGGTGAAGGTGGACGAAGCCGATGAGGTCGCCACCTATGCTTAAACTTTTCTTCTTTGCGTCTTCGCGTCTTTGCGTGAGCCAATCGAATCTCACGCAAAGGCGCAAAGACGCAAAGTTCTTGATGCCCGTAGTTCAAAAAAGGATTTATAGATGACTGAGAATGAAATAGCGAAAATGATCGTGGATGCCGCTTACCATATTCACGTTAAGCTCGGCCCCGGTTTGCTGGAATCGGTTTACGAATCCGTGTTAGCTTACGAACTCAAAAAGCGTGGATTGAGCGTGGTTCGGCAACAGCCGATACCGGTGGTGTACGATGAGCTTCAATTCGATGAGGGCTTTCGCGCCGACTTAATTGTCAACGATCTGGTTATCATCGAACTCAAGTCCGTCGAGAAGATTCACCCCGTTCACAAAAAGCAGTTGTTGACCTATCTACGTTTGGCCGACCGCCGATTGGGTCTGCTTATCAATTTTGGCGAGGCACTCATCAAGGACGGGATTTCTCGCATTGCCAACAACCTGCGAGAAGAATCAAATGACTAGTCAATCTCCGAATTTCTTTGCGCCTTCGCGTCTTTGCGTGAAAACTCGTATTTGTCACGCCAAGGCGCTAAGACGCAAAGTTCAGAAGCAGCTAGTCCATGAGTAGCAAGCTACCGATCAATTTGAACGCTTTGCTACGCCAGCGAACGGTCGAAGGAGATCGTATCGAATACAAGGCGGGATGGAATCCGGATGCGATTATCAAAACACTCTGCGCCTTCGCGAATGATTTCGAAAACCTCGGCGGTGGTTATGTCGTCATCGGACAGGATTGCGATAAGGATGGTCGAGCGATCTTTCCTCCAGTTGGCTTGAACGACAATCAACTCGATCCAATCCAACGCGAACTGCTGCAGTATTGCCAACTGATCCAACCCACTTACTTCCCTGTCTTGAGTATCGAACAAGTTGAGGGACGCAATCTTATTGTGCTCTGGGCTCCCGGTGGACTGAATCGACCGTACAAGGCTCCTCGTGCGGTGACAGCCAAGACGAAAGAGTATCACTATTACATTCGTCGTTACTCGAGCACCGTTGAGGTCAAACCGAACAGCGAAGATGAACAGGAGTTGCTAAGATTGACGGCCACCGTTCCGTTCGACGATCGTCAGTGCCAGAAAGCGGACGTGAACGATCTGCGTTTGTCGATGATCCGTTCGTACTTGAAAGAAGTTGGCAGCGAACTCTACGATGATTCGGCACAGATGCCGTTGGTGGAACTTGGCCGTCAAATGAATATCGTCGACGGGGCTGACGAGTTCGTGAAGCCTCGCAACGTTGGATTGCTGTTCTTCAATGACGATCCGACCCGGTTTATGCCTGGCTGTCATATCGATGTCGTGATTTTTCCGACTGGCCCCGGTGGCGATGAGTTGATCGAGAAAACGTTTCGTGGGCCGATCCATGAACAGATTCGCGAAGCCCTCCGCTACATCGAGAATCGCGTTGTGCGAGAGAAGGTGATCAAACATCCTGGCAAGGCGGAAGCAACACGCTTCTTTAGCTATCCTATGACGGCGATCGAAGAGGCGCTCGTCAACGCAATGTACCATCGTGGCTACGATCAACGTGAACCTGTAGAGGTTCGAATCAATCCTGATGGGATCGACATCGTTAGTTACCCTGGCCCCGACCCGTCGATCCGAATCGAATCGCTGAGTGGTGGTAAGATCATGGCTCGTCGGTACCGGAACCGACGGATTGGCGAGTTTTTCAAAGAGCTGGATCTCACCGAGGGCCGTTGTACGGGCATCCCCAAGATGCGAGCCTCAATGGAACGCAACGGTTCGCCTGAACCCCGGTTTTCGACGGACGAGGCTCGGACCCATTTCGCAGTGGAATTGCCAGTCCATCCCGAGCTTGTGGGGCTAGTGTTGAAAGATGAGGCACATGACGGGGGCCAAGATGGGGTCCATGACGGGGTCCATGACGGGGTCCATGATATGAACGCCATGGATCTTCGAATCCTTAAGATACTAGCGGAAGCACCAAAAAGCACACCGAATCTGGTAATCGAGCTCGGTTATTCGGGGCGAACCCGTAACGTGCGAGAATCTCTGGCCCGCCTGGAGAATGCCGACTTAATTTCATTGACAATCCCAGACAAGCCCAAGAGCAAGAACCAAAAGCGACAACTGACTGATAAAGGTCGCCAATGGCTGAAGGAGAAACGCGATGTCTGAGTACACCTTCGTCGAAAAGCCGTTCCTCGATCAACTCAATGCCCTTGGCTGGACGGTGATCGACCAAGTCATGTCGGGCGGGCCGGGCATTCCCACCGATCCGACCAATAGCCTGCGGGCCAGCTTTCGGGAGGTGACCCTGCGTGATGTGTTCAACCAAGCCGTCCTTGCGATCAACACGACCGCCGATGGCCGAACGTGGCTGACGGACAAGCAACTCGACGACCTGCACGATGACCTATTCGGTCACTCGGGCCGCAGCTTGGTTGAAAACAATGAAGCCGTCCTCAAACTGCTGTTCCGATCCCAGGTCGATACCAACGAATTGACAGGCGAGCAATACCCGAACGTCAAGCTGATCGACTTCGAGCATCCAGAGCGAAACCAGTTCCACGCCGTCAACCAGTTTCGCATCGACACACCGGGAGCGACCAAAGGCTTCATCATCCCCGATATCGTGCTGTTCGTGAACGGCATGCCGCTGGCCGTGATTGAATGCAAAGAAGCCAACGCCTTCACGTCGAACCCGATGTTCGAGGCGTTTCAGCAGTTGATGCGGTACAGCGACCAACGTGCTGAGACGAAACAATCGGGCTTGAGAGAAGGGGAGCCGAGGCTGTTCTTCACGAATCAACTGCTGATCCGCACCAGCGGCGAGCAGGCCGACATCGGCACGATCACTTCGACCGACGAAGAGTTCTTCTTCCCCTGGCGGGACATTTATCCCGAGAAGTATCGCACCTTCACCCCACCGTTGGGCAAGGTGCGTCCTCAGGAAACTCTCATTCAAGGGGTGCTGCCTAAGGAGACATTCTTGGACTTGGTGCGGACCTGCTCGATCTTTATGGATGTTGGCAAGGTGCGGGCCAAGGTGGTGGCTCGCTATCAGCAGTACCGGGCCGTGTGCAAGATAATCGACCGGCTCCGCAAAGGCAAGACGCCCAACGACCGTTCCGGCGTCATCTGGCACACCCAGGGATCAGGCAAGTCGCTGACGATGGTCTTCGTGATCCGCAAGTTGCGCATGTGCGACGACCTGAAGGATTACAAGGTCTGCCTCGTCAACGACCGCACCGACCTGGAGGATCAACTTGGCGACACGGCGGCACTGACCGGCGAGAAGGTCACGTTCATCACGAGTTCCCACGACTTGAAGCAGAAACTAGGGACCGATTCCTCGAACTTGAACATGGTGATGCTGCACAAGTTCAACGAGAACCCGAATCGTGATGTGCCTGATTATCTGGATGGCGTGATCGATTTGCCGAAATACGAATCGTTCGGGCTGGTGAATGACTCCGAGCGAATCCTGCTGATGATCGACGAGGCCCATCGCTCGCAATCCGGCGACCTCGGCGACAATCTGTTTGAGGCGTTCCCGCAGGCCACTCGACTTGCTTTCACCGGCACCCCGTTGATCGTGGTGAAGGACAAGAAGAAGACGGTCGAACGATTCGGCAAGTACATCGACAAGTACCGGCTGCAAGATGCGGTTGATGACGGCGTGACCGTGCAGATTCTCTACGAGGGGAAGACGGCGGATTCTGCTATGTCGCACAAATCGGAATTCGACGACAAGGTAAACGAATTAGCCGAGCAGCACATCGCCAGCCAGATGCGGAAAGACGAAAACAAAAGACTACTCCGCGAGATTGCAAAGCGGACGAACCGTAAGTTCGACGACTTGGTGAAAGAACGAACGGCGGATGAAATCGCCGCCCTCAAGAAGAAGTGGGGAACCAGCGATGATCTGTTCGAGGCCGAGCCACGGATCAAGGAGATCGCCAGCGACCTCGTGGGCCATTACATCGCCAACATCCTACCCAACGGGTTCAAGGCCCAGGTGGTTTGCTCCTCGAAGCTGGCAGCAGTGCGGTACAAGAAGTTCATCGACGAGGCCGTTGCCGAGCGGTTGGCGATAGAAGAGGCAAAGCCGATCTTCCCTGGCGGCGTCTCCTATGCAACCGTACCAGATACCGGTAATCAATTGTTGCAATCAGTCGGTACGGAAAC
The DNA here is from genome assembly GCA_031372345.1 of Pirellula sp. Classification (GTDB taxonomy): domain Bacteria; phylum Planctomycetota; class Planctomycetia; order Pirellulales; family Pirellulaceae; genus JBKCUI01. The sequence goes on along the minus strand of JANMLD010000279.1, from coordinate 464 downwards.
GTCTTTGCTGGCTGAAAGGCTGGAGACAGATCGCGGAACGTATCGCGATGATGATTTATGCAAAAAGCTGGCGTTTCTCAAAGCCGTGGTCGTGGTATCCTCCGAAGGGACGAACGAGCGAGCGATTATTACTCAGGCCCGCAAACATGCAATCGAATCCAACGCAGTCGAGAATTTCAAAAAGAAGTTTGATCACACGGATCCTGACAAGGCAAACACGGGCATCGCTTTCCTAGTTGTATGCGACATGCTGCTGACCGGCTTCGATGCTCCGATTGAGCAGGTGATGTATATCGACAAGCGGGTGAGAGATCACAACCTGCTGCAAACCATCGCCCGAGTCAACCGGATCGCCAAGGGGAAGACACGGGGCTACATCGTCGATTACTTCGGGTTGACCGACCACTTGAAGAACGCCCTGTCCATCTATGCCGCCGACGATCAGAAGGATGTCGAAGGGACGC
>JANMLD010000232.1:0-3028 GCA_031372345.1 Pirellula sp. | reverse complement strand
AGTTGTCAGTTGGCAGGTGTCAGTTCTCAGTTCTCAGTTGTCGGTCGTCGGTTGTCGCTTGTGGACGAGCGAGGCCCTTCGCTCGTTGGCATTAGACGAAATCTGAGCGAGGGCCTCGCTCAGCCACTTATTCTAAGCGAGGGCCTCGCTCAGCCACTTTTTGAGTTTTGCACGAAATAAGGATTTGGTCATGCAGTGGTTTTTGAAGAGACAGTGTTACATAGGGTTTCTTTCGTTGGTAACGATTGCAAACTTCGCCAGCGCCGAGGATTGGCCACAATGGCGAGGCGCTCAGCGCGACGGTAAGTCATCCGAAAAGGGCTTATTGGCCAAATGGCCGGACGGAGGTCCGAAATTGCTTTGGCAAGCAAAGAATATCGGCAGCGGCTACTCCACGCCGTCGGTAGTCGGCGAGCAACTGTTTGTGATCTCCAATCAAGGGAATGAAAAAGAAGAAGTCATAGCGCTCTCAACGTTCAACGGAAATAAGCTCTGGTCGACGCCAATTGGAAAAGTTGGCACTAACCAAGGTCCGCAATACCCAGGTGCACGAGCCACTCCGACCGTTTCTGGTGATTCTGTCTATGCGCTAGGCTCCGATGGTGACTTGGTCTGCCTTGACTCTAAGCATGGAGAAAAGAAATGGGCAAAAAACCTCAAAACCGACTTCGGTGGGCTTGCGGGAATGTGGGCTTACACCGAGTCGCCTCTCATCGATGGCGATGTACTGATTTGTTCGCCAGGTGGTACTACCGCCACGGTTGTCGCTCTTAACAAATCGACGGGCGCCCCGATATGGAAGTCCCCAATCGTCGAAGGAGACGCTGCCAGTTATTCTTCGCCAATGATCACGAACGTCGATGGCGTCAAGCAGTATGTTTTGTTTTTGGGCAAAGGCGTCGTTGGGGTAAAAGCTGACACTGGCGAACTGCTATGGCGTTATTCCAAGACATCGGACGCACAAGCGAACATCGCCACTCCTATCGTCAAAGGGAACTACGTGTATTCCGCGGCAAGTCGCGTTGGTGGCGGGCTTGTTCAGGTGACCGGAACCAAAAGCGAACCCAAGGAGCTCTATTTTGAAAAGTCGTTGCCGGCCGGCATGGGCGGCAGTGTACTGATCGACGGCAATCTTTTTGGCTCGATCGGCGCAACGATGGCCTGTGTTGACTATTTGACGGGTGCCATTAAGTGGCAAGATCGCGGCATCGGTTCGGCTTCGGTTTGTTTTGCAGATGGTCGATTGTATTTGCATAGCGATAAGAATGAGATCGCCATGATTGAAGCCTCAACCGAAGGTTACAAGCCATTGGGCAATTGTACGCCACCCGGCACCACGGACCATGGCAATGCCAAAGCTTGGACGCACCCAGTGATTTCCAATGGCAGGCTGTACATTCGCGATCAAGGTGACCTTTGGTGTTATGACGTTCGATAATGCCGACGGCATGACCAATGCCCCCGAGTTGACTCGGGGGATATTTACCCTAACTCTAGAACAGATGGTCAAAACCCTCGACGTCAAGCCGACGGCATGACCAATGCCCCCGAGTTGACTCGGGGGATACTTACCTTATCTCTAGAACAGATGGTCAAAACCCTCGGCGTCAAGCCGACGGCATGCCAATGCCCCCGAGTTTACTCGGGGGATATTTACCTTATCTCTAAGGCAAGTTCCATTTTTTTCTCAGCAACCATTGGCAAATCATGAGCATGGCCAATAAAAGGAACGCCGTCCACGTATCTAGCGTTCCATCACCAAGGCGTCGGTTCTCGACGGCGGTTTGGGTGGATTGCTTTCTTCGATCCAATATCTGCCGAACAATCTCATCGGATTGTTCCGGAGCAACCAACGTCCCGCCCGCGGATGCGTTGAGCTTGGCCATTTGACCGAGCAGTTGCCAGTCGGGCATTGGCTGCATCGATTCTGCCGACTGATCGATGACCAAGAACGGGAGTTTGGACTCCAGTGGCTGCCCCTTCGAACCGCTTACTTTGGCTCTCCATTCGTATCGACCACCTTCCTTAGAACCCGCAAACTGGGCTCGCAACTTTACGTTGACTCTCGGCTAGGAGATCGGTTCCAGGCGTTTTCTTGACTCCGGCCCATCGATTCGCGGCGGGCAATAGCACGAGTTGCCTCCAAGTCTCGGCTATGGCTTTTGCACCCGCAAAGTCAATTGCCTTGTAGTCTAAATCGCCCAGCAGGAAGGTGGCCCTTCGGTAGGTGCCTGGCATCCGTGCGATATCAAAGTGGAACGTCCCCAATTCTCCCCACCTCTATGGAATCTCTGAAACCGCCTCTTGCCCCGCAACGGTACCCCACGCACGCCATGCGACAATGTCTATGCTCGAGCTGACCCAACTTACCCGGCTGTCTGCGAACAACACGAACACACCTCCGCGATGATAGCTTCGTGCTGAAATCAGTTGATGCAAGTAACCCGCTTGGCAGTCCCAATTGGCTGGGTTCGGATTCGAATAGTGCGTATACACTAAGTCCAAAGGCTGATAACCTTGCCACTTTAACCCCACATCCCGAACGAACGAAGTTGGTGTGTTAAGCTGCATGCAGTCGTTTGCAAATCCGAGATCCGTCAAATAGGCAGAAAGGGATGCGACGCCGACTGGCTTGCTATGTTCTTTTCCTGACATTCGCTCCGCAACTAAGCAAGTATTGGACAAACCATCTGTAATTTCGCTTGGCCCTAGTCCCTTGTAGATTCGCAGCACACCGTCTAACTTGCCCAAGGCTCGTACACCGCTTCCATAATTGTAACGATATCCAAGCCACTCGTTGCTGGATGGGCAGCGAAGTACCGGCGGAGGCGGTCTCTGTTCAAAATTGTTCGACCTGTACGATTGGAATCAGGCTGCGTTGTTGAAAGTCATGGAGAATTGGCACTCGGGCAGCCATTCTTTTATACGATTGTTCAACACTACACACGCCACCGCGCTCAGAGCCTGGGAGCCGTCAGTTGACCAACTCATCCCGTTCTTCTTCTGACGTTGCGAGGCAATCAGATTG
>JANMLD010000199.1:0-7193 GCA_031372345.1 Pirellula sp. | reverse complement strand
GCCGAATCATGACCTCGGCAACGTATCAATTGAGCAGCGAGTATGACGAGCAAGCGTTCAAAATGGACGGCGAAAACCGCTTTTTGTGGCGAATGAGCCCTCGAAGAATGGATGTTGAAGCCTGGCGGGACTCACTGCTATCGGTCACAGGGGAACTGGATTCTTCGCTAGGCGGCCCATCGCTCCACAACATTACCGAAACCAAGCGTCGGACGCTGTATGCCAAAGTCGGTCGCAATGGAGACGTTTTTGGGTCGGATGTGTTTTTGCGTCTCTTCGATTTTCCATTGATGCGAGCAACCGTTGAGCAACGACCAAGCAGTATAGTGCCTCAACAGTTTCTGTTTTTCATGAATAGCAGTTTTATGATCCAGCGTGCCAAAGCGCTGGTGGGCCGACTAAAGCAAATGAGCGATTCGGATGAAGAGCGCATCAAGCAAGTTTATGACCTGCTCTACATGCGTAGTCCCGAGCCAGCGGAATTAGAAATGGGTATGAAGTTTGTGAGTGCTGTCAGTGATGGGAACGAGCTGTCCAGTTGGGATCGCTATGCGCAAGTATTATTAAGTTCGAATGAATTCATGTTTGTAAGGTAGAATAATGTTTCATCGCAATCCTTTACTACCGATGGATCGCCGCGACGCACTTCGCCAACTCGGCGCAGGCTTTGGATCACTCGGCTTGGCTGGCGTCCTTGCACAATCGAAGATGCTATCCGGGACGGCTCATGCAGCCACAGCCGCCAACTCGGATTCTCCGTTGGCACCCAGGTCTCCGCACTTCGCCCCCAAAGCGAAGCATGTCATTCAACTTTTTATGCCTGGCGGGCCATCGCAGGTCGATACGTTTGATTACAAGCCGGAGATCGCCAAGCATGCCGGTGAGCGCCCGGAGTCCGTCGATCGCAAGTCCCTTCGAAATACAAAGATGGGGCTGATGCCTTCGCCTTACTCGTTCAAGCAATACGGACAGTGTGGCAAGTACGTCAGCGAGATCTTTCCGCACGTGGCTGAGTTGGTCGACGATATTTGTTTCATTCATTCCATGCACACGGACACGCCAGAACATGCCAGCGCGATGATGATGATGAACGCTGGCTATCTGCAGCCAACGCGCCCCAGCATGGGTTCATGGCTGGTCTACGGCTTGGGGACCGAGAATCAGGATCTTCCCGGATTCGTCTCGATGAGCCCTCGGGCACAGCCTCGCAACAAACTGGCCAATTGGAGCAATTCGTTTTTGCCTGGCGCCTACACTGGCACGTACGTGAACATTCACGAGATGAAGCCAGAGCACATCATGCATGACTTGAAAAACAACTGGCTGCTTAAAGTGGACCAGCGATATCAAGCGGACTTGTTGACGAAGCTGAATCAGATGGATCTTCAGCGTCAGCAGCACGACCCACAATTGGAAGCCAGCATCCAAACGATGGAGATGGCCTTTCGCATGCAGTTCGCGGTTCCTGACGCGTTTGACACAAGCAAGGAAACGAAGGAGACGTTGGAGATGTACGGTGACAGCGAATACGCCAAAGGCTGCTTGTTGGCGAGGCGACTGATTGAACGCGGCGTCCGGACCGTCCAGCTTTCTCATTCGATCGACGGCTACGATATCGCTTGGGACACCGGTCACGGCAATATCGTCGACGGCCACCGCACGTTAGCGGTTGCCTGCGATCTAGGAATCGCAGCCTTGATCAAGGACCTCAAACAGCGTGGGCTATTTGAAGAGACGTTGGTGATTTGGGGGGGCGAATTCGGACGTGCTCCAACTTCGGAAGGTCAAAAAGGCCGAGATCACGATCATTACGGCTTCACCACGTGGATGGCTGGCGGCGGGGTGAAGGGTGGAATCAGTTACGGAGCGACCGACGAGTTCGGATTGACCGCCGTTGAAGACCGCGTGCACGTACACGACTTGCACGCTACGATCCTGCACTTGATGGGCTTGGATCACGAGCGTTTGACCTATCGCTACAGCGGCCGCGACTACCGACTAACGGACGTCCATGGAAAAGTAGTCAAAGGCATCATCGCCTAGCAAAAAAAGGACACTTTCGATGATCGCTACCAGCATCCGTATGCGATTACATTAAATCGCGCAGGCTCGTCCTGCGGATGGTTTGTATTTTTCTCTATTTGGTAGCGAAAAACCGAAACTTCCGCAGGGTAAACCTGCGGGATTCATTGTGCCGCGCAGCTCCGGGTTCCTCGTGTTAGAATCTGACTTGGGTCAGTTACGCGACTCGACCCTTAGGAAACCGATTCGGCATCACAATTCAAACCCCTACCCCGGCTCCACTGAAATCCACTTGCAATGACTTTTCGTACCGAACCACCTGTGGCAGGCAATGTTTTGAATGCCACTCGGCTGTCGTTTCTGTTCGCCGTCTTATTGGCGGTTACGCCGACAAATACGTTTGCGCAAAGCCCGGCCTGGGCAGATAAAACTCTGCCAACTCGCGATGGGCTGATCCTTTGGTTGGATGCAAACGCGATACAAGCGGCGAGGCATTCTGAAAATCAACCCGCGCTCGCCAATGGTGCGGCCATGGACAAATGGACCGACGCGTCGGGCAAGGGCCGACATTTCGTGCAAACCACGACAGGCGATCAACCGCAGCTTGTTCAGGTGGGAGATGCTTGGAGCGTTCGGTTTGATGGCGATACAGACCATATGCGCTGCACATCGGTGGCGGGCGAATTAAACGCAGCGACAGTTTTCATTGTGGCCGCTCCGCATCAGAACCTAGGGGATTTTCGCGGCCTGCTTGCAACCAACGCACCGAACCGGCGAGACTACGAATCGGGGATGACATTGGATCTGGGGCCGGGGCCAACCACGATCTTGGAGCATTTGAATGTGGAGGGAGTGGGCTTCGGCGGCGCTCGCAATCTATTCAATAAATCGGAACGTTTTGGAACCCTGCATGCGATCGAGACGGTGGTGGATCCCGCGAAACGGCAAGTCACGCTATTCGTGGATGGCAAGCGTACGGGCGAAAGAACGCTCGAACCCAAAGCCATATCCATCGATCAGTTGACCTTGGCTGCGAGGTTTCATACCAATGGACCGGGTGAATATATCGTGAGGGGGCCGCTGAAATGCGACATCGCTGAAGTGCTGTTCTATGACCGTGTGCTCAGTAACGAGGAATCCGCTGCAGTTCGCTCGTATTTGAAGACGAAGCATGCCAAGTTGGCAGAAAAGTTGCCGCAGCAGTTGAAATTGGTGCCCGGCGTGTCGCTTGTGAAAGCTGAAAATCCACCTCCAATTCAAATGTTGATCTCCGGTTTCACGGTGCGCGAATTACCCGTCGATCTCACCAACGTAAACAATGTTCGTTTTCGTGATGACGGACGCTTGATGACGCTCGGTTACAACGGCGATCTGCATTTGCTTTCCGATACCGACGGCGATGGTCTGGAAGACAAAGCCGAGTTGTTTTGGAAGAACGAGGGGAGTCTGCGCGGACCACTTGGGTTGTTGCTGACACCGCCCGGCTATGCGAAAGGGCGTGGTGCGTTTGTTCCAAGCAAAGGCAAAGTGTCGCTGATCGTCGACACCAACGGGGACGACAAAGCAGACCAAGAGATGGTGGTCGCGGCGGGTTGGAAGGAAATTCCGCAGAACGTCGACGCTGTTGGCATCACGATGGATAAAGAGGGCGCGTTGTATTTTGGCTTAGGGACGGCAAATTACGCGAACGCTTACATGGTCGACGATTCGGGTAAGGCTGCTTATGACCTCAAGAGCGAACGAGGAACGGTGCAACGCATTGCACCGGATTTCAGTAAACGAGAAACGGTTTGTACCGGAATCCGCTTTCCAATCGCCTTCGCGTTTAACGACGCAGGAGATCTGTTTTGTACGGAGCAAGAGGGTGCGACTTGGTTGCCAAACGGCAATCCACTTGACGAACTCCTGCATATACAAACCGGTCGCCACTATGGTTTCCCGCCGCGTCATCCACGCCACAATCCGGACGTGATCGATGAGCCGTCTACGTTCGATTATGGTCCGCAGCATCAGTCCACTTGCGGTATGGTTTTTAACACATCCGTTAACGGCGGCCCGGTTTTCGGTCCATCCGCTTGGGCTAAGCAGGCGCTGGTTTGTGGTGAGTCACGAGGTAAGCTTTGGCGCACCAAGTTGTTCAAGACGGATGCAGGCTACGTCGCTTCGACACAGTTGTTCGCAGCGCTTCAAATGCTCACGATCGATGGATGCGTGGCACCAAATGGGGATTTCGTAGTGGCGTGTCACAGTGGACCGCCAGACTGGGGGACTGGCCCAACTGGCAAAGGTAAGCTGTTCCGTATCCAATACACAAACCCATTAGCACCTCAACCGGTGGCCGCTTGGTCCGAATCACCCAATGAAATCCGGATTGCATTCGACCGCCCGCTCGACCCAGTCAAGCTCCGCAATTTGGCCGAGCAAGTCAAAGTGGAGTATGGCGAATTCGTGCGGGCTGGAGATCGCTTTGAAACACTTGTGCCTCCGTACGCAGTGGTACAACGTCAATTGGCAACGCCACGATACCATTTGCAAGTGGCTGGAGCGTCGCTGACCAGTGATTTGCGAACGATGATCGTTAGCACCGCAACGATGAAAGCCAACTCGCACTACGCAATCACGCTACCGCGCGAAGAGGACGCAGCCAAAGTTGCACTTCCATCGCAGCATCCGCAGATCGACTTGGATTTGTCGCTGGCTGGTGTTCAAGCTGCCTGGACTCCGCAGGATGATCCAAAGGATACCACGAGTGCCGCGTCGTTGAATAGGACAGGTTGGTTGCCGCATTTGAATCTGCAAGCCGCACGCGAATTCACTTCCGGCAGCGCCCAGCACGATGCGCTTTGGTCGGCAATGGATGCGCGAGGCGAATTGGTACTTCGGACGAATCTTGATTTACATCACATCTTGCGGCCAGTCGTCCAACCGGGCGCGAAGATCGATTACGAGTGGCCTGCGGAGTCGGTGACGCTCGTACTTCAATCACCGCAGCCGATCTCGGTTGCTTCGTCGTCAGGAAAGATTGAATCACAAACCAATGACGGCATCCACGAGATTCGATTGAAATGTTCTGGCGATGTGACCGAGTTGATTCAACTCGAGATCAAGCTGTTCAAGGCCACAGCGGCCGCGTTGCAGTTGAACGTATCGGTTCAGACCGCTGAAGATCCGCGTGCCCGGCCGTTGCCGCTGAATCGTTTTTACATGCCGTGGGTCAAATCAAAAGAAGCTACCGAACTCAGCGATGACAAGCCGATGCGGATCGCGGAGATTGAAGGGGGCAATTGGGGTTTGGGACGCCGGGTCTTTCACAGCGAAGCGGCCGGCTGTTTCAAGTGTCATGCGACCGGTGGCGTGGGGGCGAAGATTGGGCCGGACTTGTCCAATTTGATCCATCGCGACTACGCCTCGGTGATGCGAGACATAGTCAATCCAAGTTTTGCGATCAATCCCGACTACATCGGCCACATCATTGCTCTGAAGGATGGCCAGATCGTAACCGGTGTACTTCGAGACGAAGAGGGGCAGTTGATATTGGGGGACGACAAAGGGAATTCGACCAAGATCGTGCGGTCGGAGATCGATCAAATGAAGCCATCACAGGTTTCCGTAATGCCCGTCGGCTTGCACGAGAAATTGACCAAGGAGCAACTGCGCGACCTGATGACTTACATGCTCACTCAGCCGCCGCACATGCCGATGGACGCACCACTGCAAGCGCCACCGATACGATCGCGAACTGAGCTGGCGGCTGTACTAGCAGGTTCGACGCCGTTGCCTAAGGACCTGCAGACACTCAACATTGTCTTGGTCGCGGGCAAGAAAGATCATGGCCCTGGCGAGCACGATTACCCAGCTTGGCAAGTTCAGTGGGGCCAGTTGCTGGCTGCAGCTCCAAACGTCAACGTTAACGCTGCTTGGGAATTTCCAAGCGAAGAACAAATGGCTTCGTCCGATGTACTGGTCTTTTTCCAAAAGGGGGCTTGGAACGACGACCGCGCCAAGAAGCTCGATGCCTATCAGGCTCGTGGCGGTGGAGCGGTGTATATTCATTGGGCAGTCAACGGCGATGATCGAGTGGCTGAGTTATCGACACGGATCGGGCTAGCATCTAAAGGTGGTAGCATAAGATATCGGCACGGGCCGCTGACGCTTGATATGCACAACACAGACCACCCTATTATGCGTAATATCGATCAGTTGAAGCTGTATGACGAGAGCTACTGGATGCTGACAGGCGACGTGAAGAACGTCACCCTGCTCGGCACAAGCACCGAAGATGGCGATGCGACTCCGCAAGTTTGGGCTTATGAGAAAGGAGCAGGTCGAGTCTTTGTCAGCATTCCAGGTCATTACAGTTGGACGTTTGATGATCCAATTTTCCGCGTTCTGTTGCTTCGCGGAATTGCTTGGACCGCCAAGGAACCGATCGATCGCTTTAACGAGATTGTCCCGCTGGGGGCTCGTTTGGCTAAGTAAGCCAATTGGCATGCCCCTGGCTTCACGCCAGGGGTTTTGACCATCTAACTATAGGGATGGTAAATATCCCCCGAGTAAAACTCGGGGGCATTTCATAAAACTCAGGGGCATTTCACGGCCCGATGGTGAGTCACCGGGATGCCCCCAGGTTTCAAAGATAGCGATTGAAAATATTTTCCAACATTTCTTGACGTCCGCTTTCGTTGGGAGCCGCTTCTCCTTTTTCGAGCATGTACTTTTCGAGGCTTTCTAAGGAAGTCTTGTTGGCTTCGATTTCGGCACCAATGCCACTATCCCAACTTCGGTAGCGGTTCGATACGAATTGATCGATGACACCGTCCTGGCGAATGTCGGCGGCGATGCGGAGTCCGCGTGCAAAAGCGTCCATTCCGCCAACGTGCGCGTGGAAAAGGTCGATCGGTTCAAAGCTTTCGCGTCGCACTTTGGCATCGAAATTGACGCCACCGGTTGTTAACCCACCGTGCTTTAGGATGGCCAACATGCATTGAGCGGTCAAATAATAGTCCGTTGGGAATTGGTCTGTATCCCACCCGAGAAGCAAATCCCCGGTGTTGGCATCGATCGATCCCAGCGCCCCTTGCATGCCTGCGTAATCAAGCTCGTGCATCATGGTATGCCCGGCCAACGTCGCGTGGTTGGTCTCAATGTTCAGCTTGAAATAGGGGAGCAAG
>JANMLD010000183.1:0-45168 GCA_031372345.1 Pirellula sp. | reverse complement strand
TATTCTTCAAAAATCTGAAGCCAGCACGCGACAATTTTCTTGTGCGAAATCTAAAAAGGCTGGTGATATGGCAGCTAAACTGGGTACTCAATCATAGAATCGCTGGACTAGCTGTAGCGATAAGTTTGTTGGCGATCACTTTAGGCGTCGTGCCGTTTTTGGGACGCGAATTCATGCCCGAACTGGAAGAAGGAAACATGGTCGTCCGCGGCACATTCCCAGTGAATATCGCACTCGACGAAACCGCTCGCTACGCCCGCATCGCTCGAAAGATCCTGATGAGTTATCCGGAAGTAGCCGTGGTCGCTTCTCAGATTGGTCGACCTGACGATGGCATGGACCCATCAGGTGCATTTGAAATGCAGTGTTTCGTCCCACTCAAGCCGCCAAATGAGTGGCCGATCCCGCCAGGCCGAAACAAACGTCGTTCCAAACCCGAATTAGTCGACGAACTGAACGAGGAGCTATCGCGGAATATCGTTGGCGTGAATTGGGACTTTTCGCAAATCATCCGTGACGATGTGATGGAATCGCTTTCGGGAGTCAAGGGAGAGAACTCGGTCAAGATCTTTGGTCCCGACCTGACCGAGTTGGAGCGAATCGCGGCCGAGGTTAACTACACCATAGGCAATGTTCCTGGCGTCTTTGATCCTGGCGTCTTCCGCATCAAGGGACAAACCAACCTTTCGTTCCCTATTGATCGGGCCAAGTGTGCAATTTGGAATGTGAGTGTGGCCGATGTTGAGGACGTCATTCAAACAGCGGTAGGCGGAAAGCCGTTCTCGCAAATGACCGAAGGGGAAAAGTCATTCGACATTTCGCTTCGTTGGCCGGAGAATCTCAGGGAAAACCCAGACGCCATTCTTAACATTCCCGTGGACGTCGTGAAGAACAACATTACTACCGGAGGATTCGAACCGACAACCGCAGGGACCGGAGCCAGGCTGAATGTCATCGGAACATCTTTGAGCATGCCCTCGCCAACTGGCAGAGGCGGATTAGTTGCGGCGAACGGCCAAGTTCCGCGCCGACGGCTTCGCGACCTTGTCACGCCCGTGGATGACACTGGAAGAACGGACGTCGCTGGTTCCTTTGTCAAGACTGGCGCGTCAACGATCAATCGAGAACAGGGGCAACGGTTAATCGCTGTTAAATTTGGTGTCCGCGTCCGTGACCTAGCTAGCACTGTCGCCGAGGCACAGGAGAAAACCGCGCCGCTCTTTAAGCCCCCTTATCGCGCAACTTGGAGCGGTGAATTCCAGCAAATGCAGGAGGCCGAAGCACGCATGCTCAACGTCGTCGTCTTGTCGTTGTTTTTGATTCTGGTCATGTTGTATCTCGCTTTCTATTCGCTGTTAGACGCACTACTGGTTTATGTGAACGTGGTCGCAATGTCGATGGGAGGCCTCTGGGCACTCGTTCTGACAGGCCTGAATTTCAATATCTCGGCAGCCGTCGGCTTCATCTCGATTCTCGGTGTGGCTGTGATGAACGGCTTGCTAATGGTCTCGTCGTTCAACAATCTGCGTTCTCGACAAGTGCCACTGCGACAAGCGATCGTAGAGGGGACCGAAAAGCTCGTGCGTCCAATCACGATGACCGCGCTGGCGGCCATCCTAGGACTGCTTCCGGCTGCTTTCTCTACTGCCGTCGGGTCGCAATCTCAGCGTCCGCTGGCGATTGTCGTGGTTGGCGGGATGCTCTCAACCCTGCTGTTCTTTAACCTAGTGCCATTGCTCTATAGTTTCTACGGCCATCGCGAGCCGAAGGTAAGTGGCGGCCACGTTCACGAGTGATATGAACTAGTTGACCGAAACGCAGTAACCTCAAGTCGTTTTTGCCAAGTTGCTTAGATCGAAGGGATTTCAGCAACTGGGGTAGGCGAACCCATTTGAAAGAGATCGTCTACCTGCAGTAACTCTCCCATATCAACGGTACTTTGCCATTGAGACTGCAAGATATCAATGTATTGGTTTAGTACACTAGCAACGGTTTGTTGCGCGACGATGACATCATTAAAACTGATTCCGTTTGGGTCTGTTAGGTAACGCTGGTAAATCCCGCGATACGCACGCACCTGATCGCTCAACGCCTCTGCACGAAACGACTTTGCCAACTGCCGATTGGTTTGGTAAGTGCTATAAATCGGAGCAAGTCTGACGATCAATTGATTCTGAGTGTCCGGCACCAACTGGATCGATCGTATAAGCTCAGCCCTGGCCGAGATGCGGTTTCCCTGGTTTTTGTTCCATACTGGAACGGCACCGCCCAACGTCAAATTGTAAGTGGTCGTGCCAGGATTAAAAGTGTAATCGCGCTGCAACACGAATCCTACATTGAGGTCAGGAATCGGAACCCTATCGGCTAAAGTTACCAGCGTACGATTTTTGCCGATCAAGTTCTCTGCTATCTGCAAATCCGTGTGGACCGAGGTCATTTGAGAGAGGGCATTTTCATATCCGATTTCCGGCACTGGACAATCGATGCGACCCTCGATTTCTTTTGCCTGAAGCGTTGGTACCGCGACACTGGCAGCAAGCGTGCGCCACGCTGCAATCGAATCCTGTTGGGAACGGATCAAAGTTGCTCGTGCCTGAGTCGTCAGCACGCGCAATTGGAGCGGCTCATAAGGAGCGGCCTCTCCGGCGATCACAAGATTGATTTGGGCGCGATACGCGTTTTCCGAGAGTTCAGACAACGCTTTTGCTAAAACAACTCGCTTGCGCGCAGCTAGCACCTGAAAATAAGTGCGACGAACGGAGGACTGGACCGTTACCCAGGTCTTGCGCTGGGTAACTTCCGCATTTGCGTAATCGACGGCTGCCGCTTGGGCCGCTAAACCAAGTTTCTTCGCGGTGATAAAAGTCTGTTGTAAATAGGCACCATGATAGCCCAGCGTGTTAGCCGTTCGGACAGTATCGGCCTCATATCCTAAACTCGGATTGGGAGGTAGGCCAGCTTGAATCATCTGCCCCCTGGCCGACTCCACGCTGGCTGCGGCAGCACGCAATCCTGGATGGTTTTCCCTAGCGATTCGATGTAGCTCCTCCAAAGTGAACAATCCGCTCGAGTCATCTGGCAATGCATCAGGCTCAATCGGTAATGCCGTTAGTTCGGCATAAAGCTTGAGAATATTCTCCTTCTGCTTGCTTGGATCAAGTGGCCTGTCTTGCGCATCCCGTTTTGGCAAACTGATGGGTGGAGTGTCAGCCCCAGGCAGATCCTCCGGCAATTTTAAAGGACTCTGTCCTTGTCCCGGTTTTTTAGGTGTTTCAGCTTGAATATGAGATGCCAGTTGTATGTCTGCCGCATCGCGGATAGCGGCGCGATCCGTCGACTCGCTTCGACTCTTGCGAGGTATCTCGGCTGGAATTGAATCGACCGGAGGGGAACTTGGTCTTGCTCCTGGACTATCGGTCAAAGTGCCAACGGTCCGAGTTCCAAAATAGGAGCTGCTAGATTCATCCGCCGTGCATGGAACCCTACCAAGGGAATGGTAAGCATACCAATTCGGAACGCGACATCCGGCGGAAAAGCAACCCATTACTATCCATGCAAAAAAGCTAGCTTTGTGAAGACTGAATTGCATAGATCATCCCTAATCGCTTTCATACCTGAATGCCATCCTTGGCAATCGCTGGTAACAGGAATCGACTGTACGAGTAGGGATACGACAATAAGTTAGGTAAACGTCGGACGACCGTCAAAGCCGATAAACTCCAAATGAATATGTGCAAAGGACTTGTTTTCTAACTGAAGATGAGTCTTGCATACAAACACAAAAGGGAGTATCTCGAACATTCCGTCGACTTATCACGTTAGCCCATCTGAGAATGGTTCGAAATGCAGTTTAGCTTGTATTCCGCAATTACAGGAAACACCCAACGACTTCGACGGTGGCGAATGGGCAAGTTTGTGATTGCTTCGATTGGGTGGATGATTTTTTGCAAGACGGGGATGGCACAGCAAAACCTATTTAACGTTCCATCCGGCACCATTACGCGAAAAGATGAAGTATCTTCAAGGTCAACCTATATCCGGGGAACGTAAATCCTCTACCAGGTGAGTCCAATGAAGATGCCTTCCTAGTCAACTTGCAAAAAGGCTTCCGACCTTTCGAGACGTTGATATTCGAGATTGGAACCCAGCAAGGAATAAGCGCTAACAATGGAACTCAAACAGTCGATTACCTCAATTTCAACTGGAGTGTGGCACGTTGGACTCCAGAAGAAAGCCGTTTCAAAGGAACTCTTGTATCAGGCGTGTATTACGGTAACACGAACTATTTGGGAGTAGGCAATGAATTCGGATGGATGGCGGGAATCGAGTATCCCTTATGGCGTGAAGACTTGAGTTTCGTCGCAGATTTTATCTCAGGATCCAACACCACAAGCGTGGCCGTCATCGGTGCGCAATGGACGATATCAGAAAAGAAAGGCTGGCAGATCTCACTAGGAGCACAGCTACCTAGCCCATCCAGTAACAACGACTATGGAGCCGTTTTCGAATTGACCAAGTTTCCACCGTCGTTTTCAAAGTCCGCTAAGGAGACTATGGCATTTCAGACCCCACCGTAATCCTGAAACGGTCTGAAGTCGTAACTGAGCCAGATGTTCGTCCACAAAAACAAAACGAGCGAATGGCTTCGCTCGTCTAAAAACGCAGTACGGGATAAGGGCCTCGCTGCCTGCCGTTGGGCCGCAGCGGACTCAAACAATATTATTTCGTTCCAGATCCGACCGACACAACGACGGCCCCGTCGGGAAGCACCATACCTGGTCTCAAATCTCCTGTAGGTTGACCATCCGCCGACATTGCACCGGAATATACGTTCGGACGGCTCTGTTGTACCGTCACACTTGGCCGACTAACAACATAAGGTGCGGCGTACTGCGGCGAAACATATCCCGATGAGTACGAAGGGGAATAGTACGTGGATGGCTGGGCTGAGTAGTAGTTTGAACTTCCCAATGAGGAATATCCTAGACCAGAGTATCCCAAGCGCGATCCGCCGTAACCGCCGTAGCCACCATAACCATACGACGAACCATAACCGCCGTAGCCCGAGCTAATGCCGAAACCTGGGTAGCTGCCTATGCCAATACTGATTCCGCTTCGACCGTAACCGCCCCCATATCCACCGTAGTTACCGAAGCCGCCGTAGTTCCCAAATCCGCCGTAATTGCCGAAGCCGCCGTAATTGCCGAAGCCGCTGTAGCCACTGTGTCCTGAATAGTGCGAACCACCACCCGAATGGACGGCACCGGAATGGCCGCCCATATGCCCGCCTGAGTGACCGCCGGAATGGCCTCCGCCACCATGACCGCCATGTTGCCCGAAGACGGGCGTTAAGGAACAGAAGGCAATCGCCGACGCAAAACCAAACGTCGAAATCTGCCTAAAATATGAAGAACTAAAAATTCGGTTTAACATGATTCTTTCTCCAAGGCATGGGCTGCATGCCAAATGTGTGTTGTAGAACAAGCATTTGTGGTAAAGAGCAAACAAGAGGCCAAAATTCGCAATAGCATTGAATAAGCTCTTCCAAAATCCTAGCGACAATAGAACCACCAGGGTAAATGCCATTAAATGTTCTTCGGATGAAGGCATAATGTCAGTCTACATCACAGTTTTTGGAAAAAAACCAAATCCGTCAGGTTTAGCCTACACAGACAACTCTTTCCAGTTTGTAATGAAGCAAGGCTGAAATCAGAGTGATTCCAAATGCGACAACTCAAGCATTTTCATCAGAATGAGCGCTATTCGTTCACAAGTTGAGAATGACGATAGCGGCATCCTACAGTTAAAAGTCGAGCTGGCATCGCATCCCGTATGCATCTGTTTGCGAGCTGATGAAATCGTTAGAAAGGATGGTTCCATTGCGATTTGGGCGAGAATCCGCCCAGGAATGAATGTAGTTGAACACGCACTTGCAATTTGGATTCACATACCAGTTCAAGCCAGCAGTCATGTTTTGCATCATTCCGCCTTGGACTTGCTTATCGGTCAAATCGAGATACGACCAACGTCCAGCAATCTCCCAAGCACCCCATCCGCCGCCGCTTTTCGATACGCTATGAAACGGCAGGACCCTATCGATGGCGCCTGCTTTGCGATCATAAGGTCGATGCTCGCCGGTTAGAAACCAACCCACTTGGGAGTATGCACCGTTCAAGAACGCATTTCCATTACCCGTGGTGTCGACAAAACATCCCATGGCTTCGCTTTGCCAAGAAAGGGGACCGCGAACCCACATGGATTCCAACCCAAATGTTTGCGTCAAACTGGAGCCAACGGTGCCAGTATCCACAAAGAAAGGAGTTCCGTTGGCGACCGAGGGAACCGGTTGGCCGCTGGTTCCAATTGGGGAACCAGTTGGCACCACAAACTCGCCAACAAATATTTCCGGCACGCTTCGAAATCGCACTCTTTCATTGGGTGGTGCATTGAGAAAATAGCCAGCCCCAAGATGCAAATAGTCTTCGCCTTTGGCACCATCATGCCAAAGCAAATGCGTCAATCGTCCAGCACCACCATTACCGCCATCGGTACTCAACGAGCCACCGAATTGATCTTGCCCTGTTCGGAAATAGGACGCAGCCCAAGTCCAATTCAAGTCATCCGAGTTATTGTAGAAACCCACTCCGATGTGCCGGAACGGTGTAAAGGCTTGGAACAAGGACGAACGCTCCATGAAGGTTGTGTACCGAAAACTGCTCACCACTTCCAGGCTAAAGGGTTGTTTCCATTGTCCGACGCGAACCGTACCCAAAGGTCCGACATCCTTGAAATCCGCCCAGACGTCGGTGAACGTTGGACGTCCGAAGAAGCCAAAGTCCATTTGCATGAAGTAATCCATCCGATCCGAAACGGCCCCCTTCGCCCCAAGTCTTGCTCGACGAAAATCGGCGCCACTCTCGACCGATCCATAAGCTTGCCGACTTGACTCAAGCTGGTTGAAGCTAACCGCGTCCGCTTGAAACACACCGCTAAGAGCGACGTTGGGATATTTTGGTTTCTCAGCGGCTGGCTTTTTCGCATCCGCCAATTTCTTCAGTTCGGCCTCCGTTAGGTTCTCTTTGGATTCGAGCGCTCGCAAACGCGTCGAAAGTTCTTCCAAAGTTGCCGGCGGTTGATCCACGAAACTAGGTGACGAAACGTATTGCGACTCCGACTCCGTTGAATTGCTTGCAATTCCGGAACCAAAGGGTGGCTGAAAATAGGACTCCTGTCCGTTTGCTATCGGATTCCATGCGGAAAAGCCAATGGAAACAAAAAGTAGCGTAGTTAATCGTGTCATCTTGAAATCCGAATTAGAAAACGGTTTGGCGACGGTTTCATCGGGATTTATCGGCACTCCGTCTGATCCAAATTAAGCGTTTACAAAGCAAGCATTTCACGAATTCTGAAGATAGCCTCGACCTGGCGTCGTTTTTGAACGAGCAGATGTCTGCCTGGTGGAGCGAATACAAACTCGTTAGTCGTTTTCGACGATCCCATTTTCATTTTCTGAAAGACCGGCGAGTCAGCTCACTCTTCATTGGACTTCAACGTTTTTCCGATACTCATGCCAAAGGACTGCAATCGATTGCGGAAGGTGGTCCGGGAGATACCCAACAGTTCTGCAGCTTGGGCTTGATGGCCATCCACATGATCGAGAACTTGCTCGTACAGTATTTTGTCAACTTCCGCATGGACTGCATCGTTGAGATCGGTTTGTTTTGACCGGATGAGCTCCCGTATGAATGTCTTTAAGTCAGAATAACGCGAGGACTCCATGACAGGATCGGAGTCGGCATCCTGCGGAGGATGGAATCCGTGATTTGGTTTTATGGATTCGGGAAGACAATCCAGAGTAATGACGTCACTAGTCGAACGAACAATCGCGTACTTCAAGGCACTTTGGAGCTCGCGAATATTGCCTGGCCATTGGTGTGCGCGTAGACATTGCATGCACTCTTCGGAGACTCGAAGTTTCCTTTTTCCCAAATCCAGACCGAAGCGATGGACAAAATAATCGACCAGTCGCGGTAAGTCTTCGAGTCGCTCGCGCAACGCGGGCAAACGGATCGTGAAAGTGTTGAGTCGATAAAAAAGATCTTCGCGAAACGCCTTCTTGGCGATGGATTCCTCCAAGTCGCAATTGGTTGCGGCAATAATTCGGACATCGGCTCGAATCGTTTCAGAGCCTCCAACGCGGTCGAAGCAACCATCTTGCAAAACCCTGAGAACCTTTGCTTGAGCGGCGATGCTCATATCGCCGATTTCATCGAGGAATAGGGTCCCGGTATGTGCTTGTTCAAATTTGCCAATCTTTTTGCGGTCGGCGTTAGTAAAGGCCCCTTTTTCGTGACCGAACAATTCGCTCTCCAAGAGGTTTTCCGGTATGGCAGCACAGTTGATCGCCAGGAAGGGTTTCGAAGCTCGCAAACTGTGTTGGTAAATTGCGCGTGCGACCAACTCCTTTCCGGTTCCGCTTTCCCCCAAAATGAGTACGTTGACGTTTTGAGGAGCAACACGCCCTATCTCTTTGTAAGCATGTTGCATGGCGCGTGAATCCCCTACGATGCGGTCCACAACGACGCCGTCCGCATCCTCCAATGGAGGACGGTCAAAGACAGCTGGAACACGACTTATGCGGCTCAACTCAATTGCTTTGCTAACAGTCTCCTTCAATTCGCTAAGGTCATACGGCTTGAGGAGGTATTCAAAGGCACCTCGCTTCATTGCTTCGATGGCTGTATCTGTGCTCGCGTGGGCAGTGATAATGATGACCGGTAAGTGCGGATCAATCTCACGCATCTTTTGAAACGCGTCCAAGCCTGACATGTCAGGCAAGCGAACGTCACAAACGACAGCGTCGGGCCGGTGATCACGGACAACTTGAATTCCAGCCTTTGCGGTTTCAACGGATAAGATTCTTAGGTTCTCAGCTCGGAGTCCTTTTTCCATTGCATACAGGACACTCGGTTCGTCATCAACTAGCAAAAGTGTTGGCATTTTTCGGATCTCATCGAACTCTCAGGGGGACAGCGTCGCTTCGGCGGATTTTGAGCTACCCTTGAGTTCGACTATACCATAACCTTCGCCGGGCTTGTGGACCGTATTGGCGTGCCGTCATTGGATGGGAGCTGCACGGTGAACCGCGCACCACCTTGAACTTGATTCTCCGCAGTCAGTATTCCCCCATGATCTTCAACGATACGACGACAGATCGCGAGTCCGATGCCCGTGCCTGTATCCTTTGTACTAAAGAATGGATCGAAGATGCTGTCTATCAGCTCCAATGGGATTCCAGGTCCTTCGTCGCAAACCAAAACCGCAAGAAAGGTAGTTTTTAGCGACAAACTTGTCGTCTCCATTCGAATGGCAATTCGCCCACCGTTGGGCTGTGCCTCAATCGCATTCAAAACCAAATTCAATAGTACCTGTTGGAGTTGTTGCGGATCGGCTTGGATTGATATTTCAGATGCCGGTGGATCGAATTCGATCTGGATCTCCTGCCGTTCGGCCCGCTGTTTCGTTAACTGAATTGTCCGCTGGATGATTTCGCTGACGAGGACTCGACCTCGGGAGAGCATTGGCGGCTTCGCAAAATCAAGAAAGGTCTGTACCAATTCATTCAATCGATCAATTTCAATGCCCAAGACTTCTATGTCGCGATCGTCGAGCACGGATCCACCACCTTGTTGTCGAGCCATTTGGACGATCGAACGCATGGCTGTGAGCGGATTGCGAATTTCATGAGCAAGTCCAGCGGCCATTTGGCTAAGCGCAGTCAACTGCTCGGCCCTTAGAATTTGTTTTTGACTATCCTGCAGACGCTGGACTGTCACCCCGACTCGGTTCGCCATTTCATCAAGCGATTCACGGATCGTTGCAAGGTTGCCCTTGGTACTTATTTTCAACGGTCCCACCACCTCGTTTAGCATTCCGGATGCGGCATGTACCGGGATGTTTAATTCAATAATGGATTGATGCACTTTTCGAGCAACTGCAATTCCAGCCATGAGTCCACCAACAGCACCGAACGTCACGAGCAGCAACAGAGTCAAGCTGACCCAATCCGCGATCCACTGGCTTCTCTCGCTCATTTCTTCGAGCTTATGCTGCTGCGCCACACGATGTTCAGTCGCCTTAGGAATGAGTTCCTTGGATATCGCGGTTTGGACCAATCGCAAAACGGCCTGTTTTTGTTCCTTGGTCGTCGGATCGACCACGAGACGAAATTGCTCGGTGAAGGCCGTGAATTTCTGACGAATTTCGGCGAGATTAGGTTGGTCACCATCCAAGTAATTCAACGCCTCCGTTGTATTGAGTAATGCCTCCACATTCTCCAAGTCTCGCGTCGCTTCCCCTAAATACATAGGATCGGCCGTGATTACAAATTCGTTCAAATTGGTTCGAAGTTGTCGAAGTTCATTTTCAAGAGACTGCGAAGCATTCGATGTCGCAATGCTCTTCGAGATGAGATCCGTGGACTTCTGTTGCATGGAATGCACATACCACGCGGTAAATGCGCCGAGGACTAGCAACAATAGGCTTACACCCAGTAACGGAGCTGTCACGCGAAATACGAAACGTGTCGACATAGAACGAGGCCTTGATTAGCCGAACACGCGATTCGGCGACCCTATTCTGCAACTGAAGTGCCACAGAGTCCAATGGAAAGACAATTCTTGAACGGCCATTGTAGCTGAAGTGGAGATAATTTAGTGCATCCTGAATTCTCACATGTCAGCTACTGTGCGATGCGATCTGCCTTTCGCCTTAAACCACTTTCATGTGCCAATAATCGAGCTGCCGGTTTATCCCTTCTACTGGCATTTCGGAAGAGTCATCCGTTTTGTCGATCCGAGTAACAAGAGTTGGTTTGGCTTCGACTCGGCGAGAACTGGGCTGTGTTGTTAGTACAGCGATGGGGGTGGATTGAACTACGTATGCTTCTATGACGGACATAACCGCGCTCCAGTAATGAGACGTTACCGTTTTGAAATCATTTTTCAAAATCGAGAACATTCCTAATTGCATTCCGCGTGCCGAAGCGCGAATACTTGTAAATGCGACAGAAACAGCAGGAAACGCATCGCAAAGTACGTACTCATAACCGGGATTGATCAGAAACTGATCGACACGGCCATTTCCAGTTCGTCTACTTCGTCAGGATTAACTTCCCCTGCCGCGTTCGACGAAGGCGATAGATTTGGCCCTCATTCTCAATCCAGATTTCTTCGCCACAGCGGCAGAGATCGTTGAATTCGATAATTTTAGGGAATCGAGGCTTGGCATTATTCGATTGGCAAACCGCGTTCGTGCGAGCAGGAGTCACTGGTTCAGTCGAATCAGGCGTTGTCATCATTTAAATTCTTTGTGGAAGGTGGTTTTTTCCAGGACTTAAACATTTTTCGCTATTCGGCTTGCGAAAACCCGAAAGCATTATTGACGCAATCCAACTCGCACGCAATACTGCTGTTGAGATTGATTCTCAGTTGCAACAAAAGCAACCCGACGACGCAGCAAGCAACTGGATTCGAACGGATTGTCCCACACGAACTCCCTAGCCAGCCACGCTCGGTTCCGCCGCTACGACTCATCGTTGAGCCGATAGGGCAGTCCCTTTCCTGGTTATGCAGAGTTTTAAAAATGGTTTGTCGACATCGAATTAGGCAATTTGGCTCCGGCACGGTGCCCGTTCGCGGTTTTACACTGGTCGAACTCTTGGTCGTCATTGCCATCATTGGCATTTTGGTTGGACTGCTGCTGCCAGCCGTTCAAGCGGCTCGCGAAGCGGTTAGGCGAATACAATGCGCTAATAACATGAGGCAAATCGGTCTCGCGATGCATATGCACATGGATCTTAATAAAGGGTTGCCCTCCAACGGAAACTACGTTTGGAACGGTTCAGCCGTAACCACCACGAACGCTTGGTCGGGAATGGCCCGTATCCTCCCTCAAATCGAGCAGGAAAACCTTTTCCGAGGGATCGACTTTTCTATTAGCTACAACGCGCAACCGAGTACTTCGTCCAAACGAGTGAGTACGTTCATGTGCCCCAGTGAAGTGAACGACCGAGGTTACGGAACCGATCCAACTTTTGGTAACAAGCACTGGCCCACCAACTACGCCATGAACAGTGGCACATGGGCTGTCCTAGTTGGCAAAGCGACTGGCATGCGAACGGGCGATGGTGCCTTTGGACCGAACCAAGCCAATAGGCCAGCGGATTTTACCGATGGTTTAAGCAATACGCTCGCGATATCGGAAGTCAAAGCATTTACGCATCGAATAGCCGGAGCAAGTGCTACCGCTACGTTCCCGTCCCCGCTCAAACCACCTTCGACGCTGGCATCGCTTTCGCTGGGCACTTTCAACCGCACGTCTTTCACGCACGTGGAGTGGGTGGATGGAAAAGTTCACGAGACCGGATTTACGACTGTCTTCGCTCCAAACACCAAGGTCACTTACAACATTGACGGAGCCAACTATGACGTCGATTTAGTCATGGCTACGGAATCGAATGGGGGGGACACCTACGCGGCGGTGACTTCCCGAAGTTTCCACACGGGCGGCGTCAATGCAATGCTCATGGACGGGTCCGTACGTTTTTTAAGCAACGCTATTTCTCTGGAAACGTACCGAACACTTGGGACCCGTGCCGGCGGAGAAGTTGCGACGGACTAAGGCATGGCCCTGAGTCTTGCATGACCTATCGCAAGTGTTGCTCGATCAGCTGAACAAGTACGTCTGTTGACTCGATGGCACCGACCGACGTTGTCTTTGGAAACATCAACTTGGGAATCGTTCCGCCGCCCGCTTTCTGGTAGATGGCAACATGTTTGGCAATGTATTCGCTCGGTAGGTTACTACTGAGCATTGCCTTCAGTTTTTCGCTATCAACCGTTTCGTTTGCTTTGATCAAGGCGACAGCATAGGTGGGTTTTGCCGTGAACAGGTAATGATGAAACTCTGCATATTTGTCGTGGTCGACGGACCAAACGGCGACCGCAAGTTTTGCAATCGCACAAGATTCAGCATGAGCAGCATCTGTGGCTTTGACAGACGGGTTGCACTTGATGTCGAGCGGCACCGGCAATGCGATGATAGCTAGCCGATCCCCTAATTTTGCTCGAGCGCCTTCGATGGCTTTGTGGGTTCGTTGACAATGCTCACAGGTGTAATCGAACAACTCGACGAATACCAATTCCGCGTCTGGCTTCCCTAGAAGTGGCCACACATTGGTTTCGAGTTTAAGGTTGTTCAAAATGCGTGCTGACTTGACCTGCCCGTCATCCGCCTCATTTGCGATTTCACACGTCGTTAGGATTGCGGGATTCAAAAGCAGCGCGACGCAACTGGAAACCTGAGAAACTCGTAGCTCAAGAGGATTTCGCATCCACGATGCCTGCGGTTCGGCCGCAGGCTTGGGAGCTTCAAAAATGGATGCATCCTCATCCTCCATCGCCCCGGGCGACTCGCTTTTTTTCGAGTGATCAATAAGCTCAAACGTTTGCGGACCTATGCTTAACGTTTGCAATAAAATAAGCCCGGTGATCGCCGCAGTGGCGGCCGCAACGACCCATCCAAAGGACTGCATTTGAGGCCGATTCCAAAGGAAAACAGCTGCGAGGACGACTCCGCACGTATGAGCGATTAGGCAATAAAGACACAAGTGTTCAATCCAGAATACTTGCAGTCCAACAAACCAGACTGCAGCCGCACCAGCCGAGAGAGCTGCAAATCCGATGATAGCCCAACGGGCTTGGTCCATTCTCGCCGAGACCGGCTTGACCAACAGCATAGCCAGGACGGTCATATGGATGGCCATGGCCGGAATGCTCACAGGAATCGACATCACGTTGGACCATCGGCTGTGCAAAACGTGGCTACAGTCGAATACGCTTCCGCCATCACAGCCTGCTACCGCAGAAGAAGTCAGCGATGCCCACGCTAAATAGCAGCTGGTCACCAAGGCAGTGGCGCTACAAGCGAACATAGACCACCAAGCAATGACGGTTTTCAATTTGCTAAAACTCTGCCGCAACTGGACAGTTGATTGGAACTCAGGATTTCGAAACAGTGGACCAACAAAACTCATGCGAATATCTCGAAGTATTTCTTTGAAAGGCGAATTTTCGGAGCCAAATTGGGCAGCCGAATGATCTCTTAGGCGAGCGGCAGATTGGAGTATCCCAACCCGAAGTGTAAGCGAGGGACAATTTCGCGGGTCCCTCACTTTCGTTTCGGGTTGTGATTGGTAGTTTTTACATCGCCGCTCGCCTTAGAACGCCAACTCCATGTGTGGTTCGAAAAACGAAAAAAGCCGACGTTATTGAAATACTTATGCACTCAACATCGTCGGCTCACTGTGCAACACGATCCCCGCACCAAGCCGGCAACGTTTTGTCTTGTTCTCCGAATGGCTGAGGGCTCCATTTCGGAAATCCCCTAAGCTCGGTCAAATATATGCTTTGGTCCGGGAAAGGCAAGCTTTAATTGGGCACTGGTTCGGTTCAATTCGAAGCGTCGAACTACAATCGGCCCAACCAACTCTGTTTACCTAACCGTCTAAAAACGCGAATTAGCCGAATCGAGGTTGAAAACTCGAGTCAAAGATCACGCCAGTAAGGAGTCACTTCTAATGGGAGGGCGAGGCGCAGCGAATCGATTGCCATTGCGATCCGCAATTACTAAGATATGGCAAAAACGGCAATTGCGTCGGTCAATGATGAGCTAAAATGCCTACGAAGAAAAAGACAGTTAGTGTGAAGAATAAAAAAACAACCCAAGCGATTGTGCTGCCTGCAGCAGTGATTCGGCAACTGGGCCAGCGACCAGACACGAATATTGCAAAAGAGTACGGGTTGAAACCTGAAGACGTGCGGGCTGTACGGCTTTCCAAGGGAATTGCTCGGAGCGGCACCTATAACTGGACAACCAAGAGGATGAAGCTGTTGGGGACTGCGTCCGATGTAGTGATTGCCAAACGGTTGGGGACCAAACCTTCAGCTGTCCTTGCTCAGAGAAAGAAACGGGGGATTCCTTCTTGCTACCCATCGCGCGAAGCCAAACGGCATCCCTGGACAAAAGGTGAACTGGCGATGTTGGGGAAAAAATCGGATGGCAAGATAGCCCAACAAATTGGCATTGATGCAAAAACAGTGCGAGAGAAACGCCAGTTGCTTGGTATTCCGAGCGTCAACGGACCAACTTCGCAAGATCGGGCATGGACCAAACAGGAGTTGGTTCTACTAGGGACGATCTCTGACGTTGAGGTTGCAAAACGGGTTGGCAGAAATCGTCACGATGTTTCGGTGAAGCGGCGTACTTTGGGGATAGCCAGGGCTACGCGAATGCCAAATCCAGCCCTTTGGACCCCGCGGCGCCTGCAACAACTGGGCAAGATCAGCGATGCTGAATTGGCGAGGCAAATGGGAACCACTCTCTGGCTTGTAAAGAGTCATCGTATACGGCTTGGACTTCCCGCCCCTGACTGCGGCGCGTGGCGCGACAATGAGACTGCCCTTCTGGGAACAATGCCTGACGATGAATTGGCGAAGCGCTTGAAGCGGACACGAAAGGCCGTTGAAAGAAAGCGGTGGAAAATGAAAATTCCAAGTTTCGCCCGACGGGTGTCGATGGTGTGAGTGCTTAGGCGAGCGGCAGATGTTGCCTATTTTCGTTTATTTCGGGCCAAAGGCCCATTCATTTACCCAGCCCAGGCCATCGGAGCCGGGCTCCATCGGCCTGGGGGACACGCTAGCACTAGCCATCGAGCAACGTATTCAGCTTCTCAACCGCCTTCAAAAGCAGGTTCCAATGCTGAAATGCGTCGAAGGTATCGATACGCAAGCAGTCATCGCGATCGAATCCGACTTCGCTCAGTTCAATCGTCTCGGCCAGCGCGATCATGTTCGATGGTCCATTGGAGAATATCTCGATCGTTTGATGTTCGCATTCGAGAGGCATGACTTGTTCCATGGCGGTGTGCACCGCCCATAAGGCTGCTCGTTCAGCGTCTACGCTGTCAATGATCGCTCGAAGTGTCCCGCTTTGAACATAAAATTTGGCCATGGTAATCTTCCTTGAAGGCTAATTTGACTCGATTTTGTTGCACGCCAAAAGTGCTGGTGGCGATTCCAGGTCGGCCGTCCACTTCCTGCCTCGTGAGGGCTGAGACAGGAAGTGGTTTAGGCCGCTTTCAGGAGAGTCAAAGCAGGGATGTTGTGGCTCGTCTGCTTTGACAAAAGAAGTATCGCTCCGACCATTGACACGTTAGGTCAACACGCGATAAAGAAATGGAGAAATGGAGAAATGGAGAAATGGAGAACGAAAATCACTGAGGGGGTTGTGTACAGCAGTTCACGCCATAATTCCGAATGCTGTCCGAATGCTGATTGACAAACGATCCTTTCGCCCCTGACAATATGTTTAGGTGTAGCTAACTCGTTGCCTACTCTTGTGGAGAACGTACCGTATGACCATTTCGCGACGAAGGTTATTGCTAGCAGGCGCGGGCACGGCGGTTATTAGCGATGCGGTGTGGGCAAACACGGTTTTGACGAACGCGGTTTGGGCTGATGAACCGTTTCAGGAAGTAACGCGGAAGTCAGAGGAGGCGGTTCAGCGTGGGACCTCGTGGCTCATCAAATCGATGCATCGCGATGGAGGATGTGGTATCGACATAGGGCAGGCACCCGACATCGGTTGCACAGCGATGGTGGGATTGGCTTTGCTTTCACAAGGCAATACGCCTGTGGAAGGTCCTCGCAGTCGGGAAGTTCGCGATATCATGTCGTACCTGATGCGGGCCGTTGACGTCATGAACGGGGACGACATTGCTTCCACCGATCAAACGCAAATTCAACGCAAAATCGGTCGGCATGCGCATAGCTTCTTTGCGGCTCTTTTCTTGAGTCAAGTCCTTGGTGAGAGCTGGAATCCCGAGCCGATTCTGGCAGCATTAGTCAAGCTGACCGGGGCCATCACGCGGTCTCAATCGGCTAGTGGCGATTGGGGTTCGCAGTCTTGGGCACCGACCCTCGGCACCGTCATGGGTTGGGTAAGCCTACGCGGAGCGCACTTTGCCGGCTTAAAGGTAGAAGCGTCCGCGAACAAAACCGCCGAGTATTTGATCAAGTCGATGCAAACGACTTTGGCTAATACCAACAAAGGGGATTGGATGCACAACCTCTACAAAAATGCGACCGGCATTCGCGTGCTCTACGCGCTCGGAATGGAGAAGGAGTCGATCGCAAAGAAGGCTTGGGAGGACGTGCTGAGCATCGTCACAAAGGACAATACGCCCTTTACGCAAGCGGGTGGCGAGGAGTACCTGGCGTTTCATCTGATCACCGAGACGATGTTGCAGAAGGGCGGAGAGGATTGGCGGAAATGGTTTCCGACCATTCGTGACAAGATTGCGAGCGTTCAAAACAAAGATGGAAGCTGGGCAGGGCAGCACTGCATCACCAGCCGGACCTTCTGTACAGCCGCCTCCTGCTTGGTACTAACATCCCCCAATCGATACTTACCCATCTCGCAACAATAGGCTCTGCATGATATCGCTTTCGGAAGATCAACCAGCAGAATTGCTTGCCAAACGGGCTGAAACTGTGATCGTACTCGGAACGAACTGGTTGATTGAGCAGCAAGATCAGGGTGATGGAGGCTGGCATTCGCAGACGTATGGGGCGATGCGCGGCGGGGCATCGATGACCGCTCTGGCACTCTACGCGGCATCGCATCTGTCGAAACAGCATTATCAACAATCGTGTTGGCATCGTGGACTTGAGTTCTTGATGCCCGGCATTCGATTGCGTGGATTTGTTGCTTGTCCGGATGGTTCGCTGGACTTCCCCACCTACTCAACGGCAATGATATTATCTGCGACGAAGCGCATGGGAATGGAAATCCCAGCCGATCAACGCAGGTCCATGGTCGATTTTTTGGTAACGACTCAGCTGACGCAAGTGAATGGTTTTCAGATGGACTGTATCGACTTCGGTGGTTGGGATTCACTTGGAGGCTCGGGGGCAACGGGGATAACTTCCGGCACCAATCTTTCCGTATCCATGCAGGCGGTAGAAGCCATCGCTGGCGAGGAGCAACCCGATCGCGCTGCTACGTTGGAGCGAGCGAAGCGTTGGAGTTTCGGATGCCAAAATTGGCCAGATGGGGACGGCGGGTTCTTTTTTCAGCCAGAAAAAAACGCGTTGTCCAACAAGGCTCTATGGGAGGACGAAAGTTGTGTTCAGCCGCGATCCTATGGCACACCGACCTGCGACGGGTTGTCTCTCATGATCGCGACTGGAGTTGGGCATGCCGAAGACCGAGTGCGGAAAGCCATTCATTGGCTGACAAAGATCTCGCAAGTCGATTCCGTGTCAGGTTTTGACAAAACGCCGCCGGAACTAGGTTGGAAAGAAGGTCTTAAATACTATTATTATCGAGGGTTAAGCCGTGTTAATCACTTATTACCTGCTGAATTCAAACTCCAACAAAGGAATGACCTGTTGCATCAACTTCTGAAGCTCCAATCGAAGGACGGATTCTGGGAGAATTCCAATACAAGCATGCGAGAGGACGATCCACTGATTGCAACATGCGTCTCCTTGATTGCGATTTCGAATCTGCTACGATGGCCGTGACTTTGATTTCCTCTTTAGCGTTCGAGTTGAGTCTTAAGGCGAACTGCGATTTGATTTTATCGGGAGGGTGAGGCCAAGCCTGTAAACATGTCTTCAACAACTTTGTCCTAGCAATTCATTACTTGGGAGGGTGAGGCTCCTGCCGAACCATGGCGGCGCCAGCTCGGCAGGAGCCTCGCTCTCCCACATGAAGACTCGGCAGATAGATTTCAGTCTGCCGCATCTCTAGATCCAACATTGAACAACTAGATCCAACATTGAACAACTTTCTTGTTTAAAAGGTTATGCCACATGAATAGTGAAGAGCGAAACTTTCCGCCGGACGATGTGGCTGCCGTGGAACGCCTTAAGCGGACACATGAAGTCATTCGACGCGAGCTTTCCAAGGTCATCGTTGGGCACGATGAAGCCATCGAGCAGTTGTTGATTGCGATATTCTCACGAGGTCATTGCCTGCTCGAAGGGGTGCCGGGTTTGGCAAAGACACTCATGGTTAGTACTTTGGCGAAAACCATGCGGTTGGATTTTCGTCGGATTCAGTTCACTCCCGATTTGATGCCTTCTGATATTACTGGCACGGAGGTCATTCAAGAGGACAAGGCCACGGGGAATCGCGAGTTCCGTTTTCTACCCGGTCCAATTTTTGCCAACATTATTCTCGCAGACGAGATCAACCGTACTCCGCCCAAGACACAAGCCGCGATGCTGGAAGCGATGCAAGAAAAGCAAGTGACCATTGGGGGCAAGCGACATGTGCTGCCTTGTCCATTCTTCGTGCTTGCTACGCAGAATCCGATCGAACAGGAAGGCACATACACGCTTCCAGAAGCACAACAGGATCGGTTCATGTTCAAGATCTTTGTGAAGTATCCTAGCTACGACGAAGAGTACCACATCGCATCCGCAACAACGGCTCAAGATATTCCGCAAGTGGAAGAGGTGATCTCGTCCGACGAGATCTTGCAAATCCAAGAGCTGGTACGACGAGTTCCGGTCTCGCCGCATGTTATTCATTTTGCTTTGCGACTGGTTCGCGCAACGCGCGTCGACCAAGAAAACGCCCCGGAATTCGTGAAGGACTGGGTGAGTTGGGGGGCGGGGCCGCGGGCCATGCAGTTCTTGTTGCTCGGAGGAAAAGCCAGGGCGGTTCTCGATGGCCGGTGCTTTGTAACCACCGATGATATCAAGGCGGTCGCACATCCAGTGCTTCGCCATCGCGTCATCAATAATTTCAATGCTGAATCGGCTGGGATATCGACCGACCGAGTCATCGATCGGCTGATCCAAGAGACTTCCGACCGTCACCACGATGATGAAGTTGCACCAAGCTTGCGGCGAGCATTTGCTTCCTAGTCCTTGCGAGTAAACGGATTTCGAAATGGCTGATACGGCTCAACATCGGTACCTCGATACGAAAACACTTCAGCGAATTTCGCGACTGGATGTCCGTGCTCGACAAGTCATCGAAGGCTTTATCAACGGTCAACACCAGAGTCCCTACAATGGGTTCGCCGTCGAGTTCGCTGGACACCGTGAATACACACAGGGTGACGACCTGCGGCACGTCGATTGGAAAGTTTGGTCAAAGACCGATCGGCTCTATATTAAGGAATATGAAGAAGAGACAAATCTGAAGTGCACTCTGGTCGTCGATTGCAGCAAATCAATGCGTTACGGTGAGAATGCCGCTATCCGATGGAGTAAGTTCGATCATGCGGCCACGGCTGCCGCTTCCTTGACGCATTTGCTCCAGCGGCAACAAGATGCAGTTGGATTGGTGACCTTTAACAATAGCATCCAGTCTAATTTGCGACCGAACTCGCACCCAAGCCATCTCAAACGGCTTGTGCACGAACTCGAGAATACCAAGGTGGACGCGTCAACGGAAATCGGCGACGTCTTTGGGGAACTGGCGAGTCAAATCCATCAGCGCGGAATGGTTTGCTTGTTTTCAGACCTGTTTGTGGATTTGAAAATTTTGGCAAAGGCCATTAGTCGATTTAGCCTGCGAAAGCATGAAGTCATCATCTTTCATGTGATGCACGGCGACGAATTGGCGTTTCCGTTCGAAGACAATACACTTTTCCGAGGCTTAGAAGTCGATAGGCAATTGCATGCAGAGCCTCGAGCCCTTAGAACTGCATACCTTGAAGTCATTGGGCGCTTTCAAGAAGACGTAAAACAAATTTGCGCAAAGACTGGAGTCGATTATGTACTGGTCGACATGCGGGAAACGCTCGATGTGGTTTTAGCCAGATACCTCACCTTTAGGCAAAGAACCAAGAAACTTAAGAACCGCCGATGAGCCTTCTGGATCGCCTTTTTATGCTGTCGCCAATTGAAACAGAAATGTGAGCAACGATGTTGAGTTGGCTGACCAATTTGGCGAACCTTTTACAAAACTGGATGCTGAATCCATATTTGTTCCTCGGAGGTGCTGCGTTGCTGGCGGCTCCGATCATCATCCACTTATTGAACAAGCGAAAGTTTCGAACGGTCGATTGGGCTGCAATCGAATTCCTGTTGGAAGCGGACAAAAAGAACCGTCGGCGCATACGCCTGGAGAATTGGTTGCTGTTGTTGCTTCGCTGCATGGCGGTATTGCTTGTGGCGCTCTTCCTGGCACGCCCATTTCGACCTCAGTCGTTTGCGGGCGGAGCTCTCCAGTCGGTTCGGTTCGAGCGAATTGTCGTGCTGGACGACTCGCTGAGTATGCAGGCCGTCAAAGATGGGCGATCCGCATTCGATGTCGGCAAACAAGCCATTGCAGACCTAGTCAACAGCCTGCGTTCAGTAGATGCGGATGAATCGCTATCGGTCGTACTTATGTCAAAGCCCGAGCGACCTGTCATGCGTGGTGTCCAACTCAACAACAACACGGTGGAGGATTTGATTCGCGACATTCAAGCACTTGCGCAGTCGGATGCGCCCGTTCGAATGGATGATGTGTTACTTGAAATCGAAAAACTTATGCGAGCAGAACCCGAGTATGTCAATCGCGTGATCTATCTCGTCAGCGACCTTCGAGTGCGAGACTGGAATTTTGCCGAATCGGTAAAGGAACAGGGGGCTCGTGAAACACTTCATCGCATCGCGAAGAAGGCAGTGGGTTGCTACATCGTCGACGCTGGGTCACCTGATGTGCTAAGGAACCTCGTCGTATCGAACGTGGTTCCCAAAGAAAAAGTGTTGGTGGCCGGTGTCAGTTCCACGTTCGATGTCACCGTTGTCAACCATAGTCCTGCCGAGGTCCGCAATGTGGATGTCGGTTTCAGCGCAGGCGAATCCCTTCCGTTGGCCCAGCGTATTGAGCGAATTGCAGCCAACTCAAGTGAGACCATCCCGTTTTCGTTTACCTTTGTCCCTCCCCATGCGACGTCCCTCGAACTGTCATCCAATTCAAGCGACCGTGTATCGCAACAAATGGCGATTCGCGTCTCCATTCAGGCCAACGAGCAGCCACACTTGGATCAACTCCCCGCTGACAACGAACGTTTTTTGGCGGCCCGAGTTGAACCGGGCGTTCGCACCTTGATTGTCGACGGAGATCCATCCGCTTTGTATTCGAAATCGGAATCGTTTTCGCTAAAGCGTAGCCTTGTGCCACCTGGGGACCAGTTATCAGGTGTTGTGGTGGAGGTCGTTACGGACGTCGAGTTTGACAAGATTTCGCTCGACAGTTTTCATGTGGTCTATTTATGCAATCTTTATCGCCTGACCGATGAACGTCGTGTCGCCCTGGAGAAGTGGGTTAGCTCCGGGGGCGGATTGGTCATTTTTCCGGGCGACCAGATCGACGAGCACGTCTACAACGACACGCTCTATCGAGACGGTACTGGGCTGCTGCCAGCTCGCCTGACGACGGTTTTTGGCGATGAGTCCGAAGAGAAGTGGGTCCATATGCGGGTGCCCAGCTCAAACCATCCCGCATTGAGTGTTTTTGATGGTGAGAACAATCCCTTCGCTTCATGGGTTAAGTTCTTTCGGTGGTGGGGCGTCGATGTCAATGAACAGCAGCTAGCCTCGGGGGAAGTTTTGGTCTCTGCCAGATTTAGCGACACTCAGAATTCTCCGGCGGTTGTCGAAAAGAGGCTTGGCGAAGGTCGCGTGATCTTGATCGCAACGACGGCGGATCGGGACTGGAACAATTGGCCACTTGATCCGAGTTTCGTGATCTTCTCGCAGGAATTGACACGCTACTTAGTGACCAATGCAGATCGACAAAACACAATAGATCTTGGTCAGTCGATACGGTTCCCCCTGAATCTGACAGAATACAAACGGGATGTCAGCTTGCGAGATCCGAGTCAAACCATTCATTTGCTCGATCCGAAACCGTCTGAGTCTGCGGAGGCAAGCAAAGCGAACGAAGCACAATGGGTGGTTGACTATGCGGGAGCTGACCGACGAGGATTTTACGAATTGAATCTGTTGCGCCTAAACGGTATGAGCCACAAAGTGACCTTCGCTGCCAACGTCGACCAGTCAGAGAGCGATTTGCGCCGAGTGGATTTGGCTGAACTAAAACGCAATTTAAGCAACGATCCGATCGAGATCGTTAGCGCTCAGAAACTGACAGCTACGTCGGCCAAGGGTGCCGAAGCTGAGTTGTGGCCATTGATACTCTGCCTGGCTGTGGTCACGTTGTGCAGTGAGCAGGTATTGGGTTGGTTTTTTGGTCGTCAGCGATAGCAGAATCGATCTTAAAAAGGATGAAGATGATGACAATCGACGGTCGCTTGCATTGGGTTAAATGGTTTGTTGGTACTGCATTAGTGGTTCAAGCACAATTTGTAATGGCTCAGTTTTCTTTTTTTCCTGGCATGCCAGGCATGAGCGCTGGCCCAGCCGCAACCAATCGCGTCACCAAAATCGAGGGGGCGACTCTGCAAACAGCACCCGAGCAGGAATTGTTCAAACTTCGCCGTGCGAAAGAGCTTGCCGACGATGGCGATTTCAGATCTGCAAACGCACTTTGGCAGAGCGTATTGGATATGGCCGGGGAACAATTGACCACTAACGACCAGTTGCGTTTTCGTTCTGGCTCGCACGAGTACATAAAGTTCGTGACGGTAGCAGGCCAAATCGAATCCATTCTTTCCAAACTTTCGAGGGAAGGGTTAGCAGCCTATCGATTGAAGGCTGACGGAGAAGCCCGAGCCCTGTTGCTCAACCCTTCAAAGCGGACGCGGATGGAAGTCCTGAGCGAAGTGGTCCGTCGATTCTTTCTAAGTTCAGAAGGGGACGAGGCTGCATTTGAATTGGCATGTCTCAAAATGGATAGCTACGACTTCAACGACGCAAGTCGGCTGCTGCGGAAGTGTTTGGAAGAGCACCCCGAGTGTACCGTACCACGCGAAGAGGTCTTGTTGCGTTTGGCGGTAGCAAGTGCTCGAATCGGCGAAAGGGAAGCGTCGGAGAAATTGGTCCACGAGCTTGCATCGGCCGACGGAAATGACGAACGGATATCGATTGTCCGGCGAAGCAACGTCGCTCTCCGATCCGAGAATCACATGCCCGCAGCAAATTGGGACTTGAAGTATGGTGATTCACCGAACTTCCGAACGATGAAGTCGCTAAAGGAAGGATATTTTGAGGGCGAGCTGTCGGAGACTTGGTCGCATCAATTCGACACCTACGAACCGCCACTGCTTGGGAGCCAAAACGGGGGCTTTGGCGGCGGCTACGGTACTAGCGATGTGATTTATTTTTCTGACGCCGGAGGAGCGCTTACTGCCATGCCAGCATATTCAACGCGGGGTATCACTGTTGGTAGGCAAACTCGCAAGGATTCGACTCCTCCCAAAGTCAATTCAGATCTAAGGCATTTGCTCGGGCAATGGCAACGGAATGAATGGAATTGTGTCGGAAGATTGCTGCTGGACGAAGGCCTGGTCTATTTCAAAATTGGTGATCGCGTGGAGTGTTGTTCGCTCGCAACTGGCGAGTCGAAATGGATGGGAAACATCAACGCGTTTCAAGTGGATGCGGTGTCCACCATGTCCAATATTTTTCAGACTCCGGTCG
Organism: Pirellula sp.; assembly: GCA_031372345.1. Lineage (GTDB taxonomy): Bacteria > Planctomycetota > Planctomycetia > Pirellulales > Pirellulaceae > JBKCUI01. The sequence continues at coordinate 20,494 of JANMLD010000183.1, read as the reverse complement.
ATTCTAAAGCCCCGAAAAAATCTTCTGAAATCCAATTGTTTGGCGATCAGGTTTACCAGGCCATGTCGATTGGTGACGGCCATCTATACTGCATTGAGGGGCCCGCCGAGTTGGATCCGAAACCGACACCTACCCAACCGCAATCGCCCTATAGTCTCTCGACGCCATCGAGGAGCCGACGAAACTGGTTGGCGGCTTACGAGGCGAAAGAGGGGAAGCTGCTTTGGCGTCGCAATGGTAAGGAGGACAGTGCAGCCGAGTCCAACTTTGATATCGGTTTTTCCTCCGCACCGGTTTCGGGTGGAGGTTTGGCCTATACCACCGTCAATGACAATGGCTCCATTTCTTTGTTGGCCTTCAACCCTCAGAATGGCACGACGGTTTGGAAGACGTATTTGTGTGACGAACCGATCGGCCGATGTTCTCCCTGGGCCACCAACGCGCTTGCTTATAGCGGCGGCGACGTATACGTAGGTACGGGAGCTGGAATCATCGCAACCGTAGAGAGTGTTTCTGGCGTAGTGCGTTGGGTTGTGCGTTATGAACGAATGGGAGTAAGCAACGACATTCCGAGTCCGTATGGTATTCCGATGACTACGGGCAATGTCGTTGGTTGGCGCGAAGACATGGTGGTACCAACCGGTCGTGCTTTGTTGGTAATGGGCTCAGATTCCGATGTGATCTTCTCGCTTGATCGGCGCACCGGTGAAGTGCTTTGGGATGCACCTCGTCAGTTACCGAATCGCGAAGTCGAACGCTACTTGGGTTTGCTTGGAAATCGCCTGGTTGTGTCAGGGAAAAACAGTGTCCGATGCTACGAGGTGGATCGCGGAAAAGTCGTTTGGGACCATGAGATTGTGAGTCAATTCGGTACCGGTGTTGTTACCGAAGACGGGATTTACATCCCCTCGGGCTCGGCAATCGTGCAATTGTCAGCCGAGGACGGCCGCGAATTGTCTCGCGCCAAGTTTGTTACGGCGACAGGAGAGCCGGTTGGCAACCTCTTCTCGGACGGACAACGCTTGCTCGGAGTGGGCCTTTCGCGTGTCTATTCCTTGGACAGTCTCAAGAAGCGAATGGACTCGCTTGACAGGCGCGTGGCTCATGGGGACGTGCAAGGTCTGCTCGAGCGGATGCGATTGGAGGCAGCGAAGAACAACACGGAAGCAGCCTGTGCGGACTTGTCGGAGGCTTATCGAATGGCATCCAAGACGAAGTCTGGAGATAAATATGAGGCCACTACAGCCGAAAACGCTTGCTTGATGGCAATCAACGCCATCCAGGAACTGAACCTTTCTACAACGGCTACCAAATTTGTTTTGCAATTGGCAAATCGCATGGTTGCCGACTTGTCCAAATTCGAAACTCGCACCGGACCGGTTGCAGACGAAATCCAATTTGGACTCAAGAGCGTTCTCTACGCTGCGTTCAATGAAGTCACAACGGAACGTCAGTCTGGATTGGCAAATGAGATTCTTGCAATCGTGCCGAGGTTTGATGAAGAGTCCTTTCTTGCGAAAGCCCGGCAAGCGATGGAGGCAACGTGCTTACCCACCGATTATGAAGAGTTGCTCACGGTGCGTGGTGCGGACAATGAGAGCCGTCGAATCGTAGCCGTGACTGGACTGGTCAAATCGGCCAGCGCCGACAGGATAGGTCAGGATCTAAAATCATGGATTGGGGGCGAAAAATCGGACCGCGTACGACTTCGATTGGCTTTGGCAATGGCTAACGCAAATGAGCGTCAATCGCTAGTAGTGCTTGGCGAGTTGCTAGATTCGGAAGATTCAAAAGTTCGTGATGCTGCGGCAAGAGCACTCGCTTCGATTACGGAACAGAGTTTTGGTTCGATCTGGCCGTCCACAACCAAAGATCCCGCGCTAACAAAGAATTGGAAGGACTGGATCGCGTTGAACGGCGCGACGGCCAAGTTGATTTTGCCGTACGTCGAGAAAAGGGCTCTGCGGGGGCGCACGTTGGTGTGCTTAACGCAAGCGGGGCGGGTTGTTGAGTATGATGTGTCGGGCAAGCAGACTTGGACGATGGCTGCGAATATGCCCTTTGGAGTTCAAGGGTTGAGTAACGGAAATCGCCTCGTTTCAACCTTTTCTGACCGAAAAGTCGTTGAATACGACGAAGCTGGTAAGAAGGCGTGGGAGCTTGATATTGCAAGAGGGTACCCAATCCGAGTCTATCGCTTGGAAAGCGGTAATACGCTCGTGGTAACACAAAACGAGAGCCAGGTGTTGGAGTATCGAACCGACAAATCCATTGCTTGGCAGTTTACTGCAGGCGGTACCGTGAGCGACGCGCAACGCATGCCAAACGGCAATACGCTGGTTTCGGTTATGGATGGTCAAGTGCTCGAAGTGAACCCATCTGGAAAAGTTGTTTGGAGCACATCGAGCGCACCTCAACCCGTCTGTGCCCAACCACTAGAAAACGGCAACATGCTCATCGCGCTCGCTGGAGAGGGACGAGTCATTGAAATGACCAAGGAAAACAAGACGGTTTGGTCCAAGACCGGTTTTGAAGGAATATCGGATACGCAACGCCTTCCGGACGGGAACACGTTGATAGTCGACCGAAAGGGAGTTCACGCATACACGTCCAACGGTGAAAAGATCGATTCGAATGTTCCGCTACCGAAAGCCAGCAATGCTCGTGGAATTTCAGAAATCATTATCGGGGGAGCCAGCCGCGTCATAACTTCAAATCCAAGAGAGGCGATTACTCGCGCTCACCGTTACTGAGACCACTTCCATGGAGGGCATTCTCGCATCGAAAATACTATGCAATCGATTTTAACATGGCTTCTAAGAATCGTCGGTTTTGACACAGAGCGCATCCCGCAGGACGCTGATGTTCAATTGGCGTGGACCAACGCACCGCAATCGTGGAAAGTCTTCCTGCTTTTGGCATTCACCGCCGCAATTGCCTATGGCGTTGTGTTCCTGTACAGGCGAGAGATTGAAACCTGTCCAAGGTGGTGCAAGCGACTTTTGATTGGCATTCGATTGCTAACGATGCTTCTGCTGCTTGCTATCTTCTTAGGACCGGCCGTTGCCCCAATCCAGCGCCAAGTTTCATTTCCTAAGATTGCCTTTCTCCGCGACGCGTCGCAGTCGATGAATACCGTCGACCGCTATTTGGATTCCGAAACAGCCAAGGCGGTGGCGACAGCGACATCGACAAGCGTCGAGGGACTACACAACGAACGCCCCAGTCGTGTCGATGTTATGAAAAACGCTCTTGGGCAGCATGGGGGAAAGTTTGTCAGGGAATTGGAACAGCTCGGGAAACTGCACCTGTCGGATTTTAGCAGCGACGTAGTCAGTGTTGAAACTCGGCCAGTTCGCCAAACGGTGAAATCTCGATCCAATGAAGTTCAGGATGCGAACTCTGAATCAAAATCGTTACCACCGCTCGTCGCTACCGGGCAAGCAACAGATTTGTATCGCGCGATGTCGCAAGCGATTTTGGATGAGCATACAGCCGCAGCGATCATTTGGACGGACGGACAACATACCGCCAAAGACCACGGTCCTGAGCAGTTGCTGGCTCTTGCCAAGCAGGCGGGTGACAAAGGAGTGCCACTTTTTTTCGTTGGGGCAGGCGATCCAACGTTGCCTCGCAACCTCCAAATATCGGAGGTCTATGCGGATCCGCAGGTATGGCGCGATGACCCTTTCGAAATCCAAGCCGTCTTTCAAGCGTCTGGTTTCGACCATCAAACAGCCACCGTGACGTTGACCGAGCGACGAGTGCTTGACAATGGCCAACTGGCTGAAAACGAAGAGATTCTGGAACGCCGAGAAGTCATGATCGAAGGGGGTGGTCAGAAGCAGTTGGTCTTCGCGCATACGGCCCACACGGATGGCCGTTTCGCCTACAGTGTCCGCGTTGATCCAATGGAAAATGAAATCACCGAAGACGACAACCATCCTGACAGTCCAGCCGAAGTGAAGGTCCTCGGTGAACAAGCTCGAGTGCTGTTGGTCGCAGGATCGCCGACTTGGGATTACCGTGGGCTGCAGCATTTACTTTCAAGTGAAAAATCGATCAATCTCTCGTGTTGGTTGCAAACCATGGATGTCTCGCGTCGACAGGACGGTACAACTGCAATCGATCGATTGCCGGTTACGCGTGAAGAACTGATTGCGTACGACGTTGTAATTCTGGTAGATCCCAACCCGATCGAGTTCGACGCGCAATGGCTCGATTTGTTGAAGCAGTTTGTCGGAGAACATGCGGGCGGGTTTCTCTATTTGGCTGGCCCAAAATTCTCCGGACGCTTTTTGGCTGGAGACAAGACGGTTGAAATGCGTGACATTCTACCGGTTCGCTTTGGCGACGTTCGCGCGATGGAGGTTGAATCGTTGTTGGGTAACAACTCTCGTGCATGGGACTTGGGGGTGGTGGCCGCAAACGTAGATCAACCCATCATGCGATTTTATCCAGAGCCGCAACGTTCACTGGAACTTTGGAAGAAGTTGCCGGGGATCTACTGGAGTTTTCCGGCCCAGCAGGCAAAGCCGGCCTCGAGGACCTTGATTGAACATACCGATCCGACGCTGCGCGACGTAAGCGGCTCGCGCCCTCTTCTGGTCACAGGGCAGTACGGATCTGGGCGTACCGTCTACGTTGGTTTCAACGGAACTTGGAGATGGCGGCAAACGGGTGACAATTCTGAATACTACAAGCGTTTTTGGATTCAAATGGTTCGCTACCTCGTCGAGGGTCGCACGCTAGAGGGAAAGCGGCGTGGCAGCATCGAAACGGATGGATTTCGCTACCAGCTCGGTGACCGTGTCCGGTTAGTGGCGAGGCTAAAGGACGCGTCGTTTAAGCCATTGCAACGAGACACCGTGATGGCTTCGCTCAAAATCGCTGGACGCGAGCCGGCACCGATAGAGCTCAAGGCAATCCCCAATCAACCAGGACACTTTGAAACGACCTTGACGGCACGCGCTACTGGACAACACATCGTCAAAGTCGAATTGGAAGAAGACTTGCTCAAATTGCCTCTAATTGAAGTTGCTTTTAATGTGTCGATTCCGACCGTCGAAACGAACGAAGTTTGGCTGAACAAGCCGCGATTGATAGAACTGGGACGGGCATCCGGCGGCGGTTATTTTGAGTTAGATCAACTTGACGCCTTGATTGCGGCGATTCCTGATGTGCGTCGCACCATCGACATACGCGGCACGCCTGTTCCACTTTGGGATACGCGGCGCATGCTGCTCTTGTTGGTCGGTCTGCTCTGCGCAGAATGGGCGATTCGCAAACGATTTAAACTGATGTAACACACTAGGATTGAAATGTCTTCTGCAACACCTATTCCAGCGATGACCAATTCCGTTGCCAAGAGACTCAACAGACTTCGGCGGCGGATCAATTTCTGGTTTCTGCTGGAGGGCCTGAGTCGTTTGACCGCGTGCTTGCTAGTGATCTTTGTGCTGGATGTCTATATCGACTGGCGTTTCAACTTGGATGGTGCCCAGCGTTTATCAATGCTGGTTCTCGGAGCAATTCCGCTCGCACTAGTCGCTTATCACTATCTATTGAAACCGTGGCTAGGGCTTTTAAGCGACGACGCGTTGTGCCTTGAGGTCGAGAGGCGTAATAAACACCTTGGTGAGAGCTTGATCAGCGCAATGCAGTTTTCACGTTCGCAAGGACCGGAACTCAAATTCGCTTCCGCTGCGATGGTCCATGAGACGATTCGCCAAGGGGTTGAGGGGGTAAGACGTATAGAGTTTGAAAATGTGCTCGACCGAAGTCGACTGTACCTGAATGGCGTTTTATTATCGCTTTGCACGTTGGCGTTAGCGGCGGGAGCGATGTCTGTATGGTTCGTGCCAGATATGCAAACTTGGTTCAAGCGAAACATTTTGTTGCTGGACCAGAGTTGGGCAAATCATATACTATTCGAATTCGAGGGGCTGGAAAACGGCGAACTGACCGTACCCTACGGCAGTACTTGGCCTTTCGTTGTGAGCATGATTGATGACATCGCGTCGATGCCTGATTCAATGGAATTCGACGTTAGGCAATCCGGTGGAACACGTATCGAACTAGCGGAACGCATCGACCGAGATCGCCAATTTCGTGTGAACTTAAAGCAGCTTACGGCTCCATTTGAAGTGCGGGCTCGGGCGGGACGATCACGTACCGAGTGGCATCCAGTGCGTCCCTTGCATCCGCCAACAATATCCTTGCTTGAACTGGAGATTGAACCACCCAAGTATTCGAAATTGACGCGACAGAAATTGCCCGCAGGCGAGGGACCCTACTATGTGTTAAAAGGAAGTCAGCTTGCGATTCGCGGTCACACCAACAAATCGATTGCGACTGCATCACTGGTTGTGGGAAATACGCAGCATAGCATGCCGCTTAGTGGCGAAGATTCATTTGGGCTTCATCTCGATTCAGATTCGGTTACTGCGTCGATCTATCGAATTGAACTTGAGGATCATGAACGTGTTTGGAATCCAGGCACTCGCCGTTTCATGCCGTTACGGTCGAGTGACAACCTTGAATTCACTCTAAAATATAGCCCCGATGTCGCCCCGTCGGTCAATGCAGCTTTGGAAGGGATTGGTGGGATGGTACTTGCACGTGCTCGAGTCCCGTATCGTTGTTCGATCGAAGACGACTACGGAATCGTGGCATCCCGTATTAAATTCGAATGGCGGTCGGATGAAGAGGGGAGCCAAATAGAAAATCGAACCAGCGAAATTTTGATTCCAGCGGAAACCCTGGGGGCAAAGAAAGTTCTATTTCAGGACACAATGGATTTGTCGACGCTCAACCTCGCTGCGGGGTCGGGCTTCAGTCTTGAAATCGAGGCCGATGACAACGACGATATTGGCGGACCGAAGACAGGTAAGTCAACAAAATTCCTGTTGAGAGTGGTAAGTGAAAATGAACTGCGCGACAACCTGCTGCGGCGTGAGAAAGAACTTCGACAGGAATTCGAAAGCGTCTTGAAGCGGCAGGAAGATGTGCTCACCGATTCCGAAGCCTTCCGCGCGGGACTAGCTGAAAGTGCCGAATTGTCTGCGAGTCAGCGTAAATTGCTGATGGAATGCCAGCACAACGAAAAACTCTTGGGACCGAGCGTGGTTAGCATCGCTTCAAGGCTTTCTTCCATTATCGTTGAGACGCAGAATAACCGAATCGAAGAAAACGGAGGCCCCATCGAACAGCGTTTGGGCAAGCAAATCGTTGGGCCTCTGCGCTATCTTGGCGAAGAAATCCTACCTTCGATAGCTCGACAGTTCGATGTGGTTCGGCGGCAGATAGATCGAATTGAGGATCGCGATGCAGCTTTGGAACAAGCTGTTGTGACAGAGCGACGGGCAATCGCTACAATGAAAGAGATCTTGGGGTTCATGATGAAGTCCGAGGGTTTCCAAGAAGCAGTGAATCTACTGCATCAAGTCCAGCAAGAGCAGCGAAGCGTATCGGATCTTACCGACCGGGAAAAACGAGAACGCGTTGAGCGATTGTTGGATAAAACGAAAAAATAAGATGACACTTCGATCGCCCTTAAATCAGCGTTTAGTCACCCTCCCTCTGGAGATCGTCCGGTTTAAGCTCTTGTATTTGCGTTCAATTTGGGAGGGCGAGGCTCCTGCCGAGCTTTCGCGTCATGGCTCCGCAGGAGCGTCGCCCTCCCGACCAATGAATTTGCAGGTTCCTTGTCGCCCTTCATAGGAGTTAACGAAATGGTTCAGTTCTTTCTGAATTTCAGAAACGTGATGATTGTTGCGATTCTTACAGGTGTAAGTTGCCATTGCTTGGCCGACGATTTGGAGCAGACCAAGGGATCGTCACCACTTGGAATCCGACAACAGCGTGTTAAACGAATGATGCAGGAGTTGGATCGAAAGTTTCAGGACCTAGCTCAGAAACTGCAGGCGACCGAACCAGAGCAAGCCAAGCTTTTGATCAAAGCGTTTCAACAGTCACGAGAACGATTGATTGAACAGCGCATGGAAGAAATCTCTAGTTTGCTTGACACGGCCAATTTCAGCGACGCAGACAAAAAGCAAGGCGAAGTTCAATTGGAATTGGATGCTGTGCTCCGAGTCTTGCTTGATCAGAGCAAGGATTGGGATCATGTCAATGCGGAAATGGAGCGTCTTGAATCGACGCGAAAAGCCGTTCAGGAATTGCTTGAAAAACAACGAGATCAGCTTCATGAGACTGATCGTCTGGCCAACCATGACAAGACCGTTGCCGATTTGGATGAGCAGATCAAAGATCTGAGCGAGCTAATTGAAGCCCAAACTCAAATCAGTCAAAAAACAGAGCAAACGAAATCTAATGAGCAACCAGAGTTGAATAAACTCGCGACCGAACAAGATGAGCTCCAACAGAAAACGGATCGCTTATCCAATTCAATGGGGAAACAAGACTCCGAGTCCAAAGCCAGTGCGGATAAGCCGAGTTCGAGCGGCGCAGAGAAGTGCAAGTCGTGCTTGGGTAACGCGTCAAAGAGTCAAAAGTCTGCCTCTCAAAAACTAGCCCAGGCATTGCCACAGGATGCCCAGAAAGACGAACAGAAATCCCTCGAACAACTGAAGAAGGCCGCGGATGCGCTCAAAGAAGAGCGAGATCGTATCGCGAGATTGCCAAAAGAGATGTTGGATCAAATGGCCCAGAAACAAGAGGCCACGTCCGAAGACGCCAAGAAGCTGATTGACGAAATGAATCAGATGCCTGAAAACAAATCGGAAAGTGGGCCAAAAGGGAAGAAGAATGTAGAGCAAGCTCAACAGTCGATGCAGCAAGCGGCTGATGGACTTCGTCAATCCGATGCCAAAGCGGCAGCCAAAGAGCAAGAAAAAGCCGTCGATGAACTCAAACAAGCGTTGGACCAAATCGAAAAGCGTTTGGCCCAACTGCGAGAAGAAACGTTGATCGATCGGCTTGCACGCTTGGAAGCACGCTTCCGCAATATGCTGTCCAAGCAAAAGGAAGTGACACAATCGACGGTTTCCGTTCACGCCAAACAAACGGCCGCAGGAAAGTTGACGCGCGGGGATCTTCTTGGCCTGCGCAAGCTGGCAACCGAAGAACGCGAATTAGCAGAGGAAGCCAACCAAACCAACGAGATGCTGATTGAGGATGGTACAAGCATCGTCTTCCCTCGAGTCGTAGCAAATCTGCAATCAGATCTCTTGCGTTTAGGAGATTTGCTTGAAGAAGGTCGCGCGGATGAGTATACGCAGGCGTTGCAACAGGATGTTGCCGTCACGCTTCAGGAATTGATCGATGCACTACAGCGAAATCTACAAAAAAAGAAATCCCAGGGGGGTGGGGGCGAATGCAATTGTGAACCGCCGTTGGTTCCCGGCTCTGCCGAGTTGAAAATGCTCCGATCCATGCAACTGCGTGTTCATCATCGCACGGAATTGCTTGGCAAGGTGCTTGAGTCCGGGGAACTGGATGCATCGATGAACAAAGAAGTTACTGCGCTGACCGAAATGCAAAAAAAGGTTGCTGAGATGGCCCTAGAGATGTCGGAGAAATATAAATAATGCGACCATTGCTTGCATGTCTGTTTTCGGCATTTTGCCTTTCCAGTCTTCTTAATACCAATTTTCTCCGTGCCGATGACCGCGCAGTCCTGATTCGTGATTTCCAAACGTACCTTGTGGACAGCCGATTCTACACGGATGACCAAAAGCAAAGGGCCACGAAACGACTGGATGCACTAGCAGCAGACGATGCGAACTATGCAGAACTCATTGCAGATGTTCTTGTTGAACTCAACGCGGACTTTGCGGCCGGATTCGCCAGTTTCCGTGCGGGGAACTTTGGAGATGCAATTCCAAAACTAAAACCGTTGAGCCTCTCGGACGATCCGTACGTTGCGGGTGAGTCCAAATTCTATTTAGCGACTGCATACGTTCTTGAGGAAGATCACGAATCGGCGCTTCCATTGCTCAGTGTGGCCAATTTCAAGCGAACACCGCATACAGCAGATGCGCTGTTCTTGTTAGGGATCTGTCAAAAGAACTTGCTTCAAAGAACGGAAGCCTTGCAGACGTTCACTGACTTCCTTCGCAACTACCCGCGCGCATCGGAGCGGCAGCGTAATGCCGCTTTCATGCAGATCGAACAACTGATGCAGATTGAAGCGGGTACGCTGGCCGATATCTATCAAAAAATGGAATTTTCGCGTCGACGATTGGCGCGAGCCAAAGCAAATGCACCAACCCAAACGCAGCAAAAAGAAGCCGTTGCTATTTTGGACCAGCTAATTAAGGTGGCCGAAGAGAAAGAAGCCGTTTCAGAAAGCGAGAGCAAAAAAGAAAAAGAGGGGAACAAAAGCGAGTCAAAATCCAAGGGCAAAGGGGGTGGCAAAGAAGGCGATGGCGAAGGGACCGACGACAAGTCCGACGCCAAGACAGTCAGACAGGTTCAACAGGGAGTTGAGCGGTCACCGTGGGATTTCATGCGAGACAAAAAGCGAGACGCCGAAGCCTTGGGAGCGATCAAGGAAAAGTACCCCGCACGTTACCGAGCGCTCATTGAACAGTACTATCGCAGTCTGCAAGACGAAACGGAGCGGTAGCGGTATGTTTCAGAGTTGCACGGCCGGCCAAACCGTAATCCGGATCAATAGGACAGTTGGAATTGCGATTGCTTTATGCCTGCTGTTGTGCGACTTGGCTCGTGGTTCGAATGTGCAACTAACTTTTCTGAATGGCGATAGCAAGTCGGTTGAGCTGCATTCGATCGACCAGCAGGGGCAAGTGCGGCTTGCCGACGGCCCTCTGAAACTCAATCAACTTCGTGAGATTCGTACGTTGGGTGAATCACCTGCCGTTGCGTCGCGCTCGGTCGTGGTCGAACTTGTTGGCCAGGGGAGGTTATACGCCGACTCGGTCACAGTCTCGGAGGATCGGTGCTTAATTCGAGGGCACGGAATAAACGCCGAACCTGTTTCATTGCCGCTGGCATTGGTAACCGGCATTCAACTGTTGCCAAAACTTATAACCAAAGAAGTGCAGTCGAATCTCAATAGCCAAAAAAACGAGGATCGATTGTTGCTACGCGTTGATGACTCGATGGAGACATTGAATGGTTTGCTCGAAACTATGGATGAAAATGCCGTGACGTTTATTTGGAATGGCAAATCTCGATCGATTCCGCGTGAGAGCCTGATTGCAATTTCCCTTGCTTCCTCAACAGCAGAGGATAGCAAGGATCGTAATTGTCTTGTCCGTTTCTTCGATAATGGGTCAACGATCTGGGCTAAGCTAATTGTCCTGCGCGGGGATGTGTTGGAGTTGGAGGTCGCCAAGAACTTAGTCATTCAGACGGAGTTGCGATTGGTGCAATGCATTTCTATTCGATCGGAACTACTGCAATTCGTGTCCGACCTTTCTCCCGTTTCCTCGGAACATAAGCCGATCGTGACATTTCTTAGACCGTTTCAAAAGGACCGCAATATCAGTGGCGGATTATTGACCCTGCGCGACCCGTCTCCCAAAACCTTCGAAAAGGGGATAGGTGTTGCATCGAACAGTCGACTGACCTACCGACTAAACAAACAATTCCATAACCTTTGCACGACTATTGGCATCGACCAAGAGACGGCGGGAAGAGGACATTGCGTTTTCGTTGTTCGGGGGGATGACAAAGAGTTGGTGCGGGTTTCGAAACGAGGGACCGATGTCGCTGAAAGGCTTCAACTCAACATGGAGGGGATCCAAATTCTGGAATTGATCGTAGAGGCGGGTGACGACCTCGATTTGGCCGATCACGCTAACTGGTGCGACCTGTGTTTGATTCGAAAATAGACTTGCTAAACAATGTATTTGGAACGCCCAGCGTGGCCGGTTTGGCCGTTGCGCTTTCGCTCGCAATGATTGCCACCGAAGTTGCCTCGGGGCAAAGTTCGTTGTCGAGCGAAGAAATGGCAGCAGTTCGCCGGTTCGAATCGGAGCGTGTGGCCACAATCGAACGTGTCAACGCTAGTCTCGTTTCGCTTTTCGGCGACAACCAAGACGCGGGCGGCTCGGGCGTCTTAATTGACAAAGATGGATTTGCCCTAACGAATCATCATGTTGTGGCAGCCATAGGTAAGAACGGCAAGGCAGGACTCAACGATGGACATCTATACGATTGGGAGCTAGTAGGAACCGACCTAGCTGGAGACATCGCACTTGTCCGATTGCGGGGCAAAGATACTTGGCCTTTTGCGACTCTTGGCAATTCAAACTCCGTCCGTGTCGGGCAGTGGGTCATGGCCATGGGAAATCCGTTCGCACTTTCCGAAGACTACGCACCCACAGTCACGCTGGGTATCGTCAGCGGTGTTGAGCGCTACCAGGGTGGAGCAATGGTTTACGGCAACTGCATTCAAGCCGATTGCGCGATCAATCCAGGAAATTCCGGTGGTCCCCTGATGAATATGCGAGGCGAGGTGATCGGTATCAATGGTAGGGCAGCCTTTGCGACGCGAGGCCGTGTCAACGTTGGTGTTGGCTTTGCTGTCTCCTCGGAGCAGGTCAAAAACTTTATTCCTGAATTGATGTCGTCAAGGGTTGCTCAGCACGGAACGTTGGACGCACAGTTTGCGGTGCGTGGTAGTCGAGTCATATGCGAAGCGATCAATCTGGATTCGCGGGCTGCGAGAGCTGGCCTACGGCTCGGAGACCAGATCCTTTCGCTCAACGGAACAACCATCGTGTCGTCTAATCAACTGGCAAGTATGATGTCGATGCTCCCCTGCAATTGGCCGGTTGTTGTTCAGTACGAGCGCGACGGCAAGCCGCTGGAGTTCGCGGTCCGACTGAGCGCTCTGACGTACGTACCATCGGCTGAAAACGCGCCAATGGACGAGGAAAAGAAACAGGGTGAACCTGAAACTGACAAGGTCCCAAGAGACCCAAGGAAGGAACAGAAAACACAATTGCTTCGATTGACTCCGGGCTCAGTGTTGTCGGACCAAGAAAATCGAAAGAACGCGAATCGACTCATCGATCGCTGGAGAAACAAGATGGAAGCGAACGATATCCAGCCAGCGATGGCGATTCGATTGGTCGGCAAGCTTGTCGAAGATGGGCACATCGTCGATAGCGTTTCATTAGTGATTTCTCGTGATGGTCGATTCTTAGTGACCGAAAAGGACAATCTGACGTCCTTTTATCGGGGCGGCACTGGCTTTTTTCAAGTAACTATGGGGCAAGAACCCAAGAACGTTTCTTTGGACGATTTTCTTTCCAACGGGTTTATCCTGCAATCAGTCATTCAAGCGGCTCGATGGAACGATCCGCTATGGTCTGAATTGGGAACTCAAGTTGAGCTGGATGGCGGCGATCCGATAGCTGGCGGTCGAGCCTATCGACTCCGAATCTCGGGCAAGACTTCCTTACCGCTCTTGCTATGGCTGAGTATGGATGAGGTACCCCAACTGCTCAAGGTTGGCTTCGATGAAGACGGATCACTCGTTCATCCCGCGATCGTATTCGAAAGCTACAAGGATTTGGGAGGGTTTCATGTTTCGGTCCAGCGCCGACTCGTCATCGGTGTTCAAGCAAAGACCAAACGAGAGTGGGTTTTGGAATCCGCGGAAGCGATTGCAATTCCCAGAGAGTTGCAGGGAGAATACCCATGAATTCAGTGGCAGCTGGTCACAAGTGGAATGATTTGCTTTGGTGTGTGGCAACCCTTTCCATCCTTGGCAAATTAACACATTCTGCGTTTTGCGATGAACCAAGTGACTCGTTTGAGCAAGCGGGAAACTACGCGCAAGCACGGGTGGTCAAGGTCTATGGGGCCAAGGTGGGAAGCACTCCTGGCTACGCAAGCGGTTTGGTCGTATCGGAGGATGGTCTTATCGTAACGGCTAATGGTACTTACCTCAATGGCGATCGAGTGCGGGTGGTGCTGCCCGATGGATCCTCCCATGTTGCGACCATTGTCAAACGCAACCGTGAGCTTCAATTGGCCATGCTGAAAATTGAAGCGAAGACACCAGACTATTTCGATCTTTCGGAGACAAGAAAGACCTTTCGTGGCGAATGGGTGTTAGCCGTTTCCAACGTGTTCAAAATCGCCGACGGAAACGATCCAGCAAGTGTGATGTTGGGCATCGTATCGTTACAAACGAAATTGGAAGCAAAGCGAGGCAATGAAGCCGTACCGTTTGAAGGTGATGTACTGTTGTTAGATATGATCAGCAGTAACCCGGGAGCTCCCGGCGGTGCAGTGGTAGATGGTCAATCTGGTCAACTCGTAGGCATGATCGGGCCGATTCTCGAAAGCCGAACTTCAGGAACAAGACTTAACTATGCAATCCCAGTTGCGCTCCTGAACGTACTGGTCGTCGGCAACGATGCCCCCGTCGCAGTTTCACCCCCATTGAAGCCGATGCCAGTTGATCTTGGCATACACGTGTTCCGATTGGGCGGGAAGGATTCGCCCGCATATGTTGATCGAGTCGACGCTGGCTCTAGTGCCGCAGTGCCATTGAGGACTGACGATGTAATTCTCTCAATTGGTAGTGAGCGAATCAGGACGGTACGGCAATACGACGACGTTGTTGCCAAACTGGTGGTGGGGGAACCTATCGAATTGACGGTGAAACGCGGACCAGAATTGATTCGCGTAACGATTAAGCCGATGATTAGAAAGGAGGAGGAACGGTGAAGTCGCTCCGATTTCTTCCCATTTGGTTTCTTTTCGCGAACTCTGTCGCAATCTGCATCGGGCAAGACGAACCAAGCAGCATGCGAGGTCACCTATTGACAGCCAGGGCTTTTCACGAGGCGACCGAAAAGATTTTGCCGTCATTAGTGACCATAGAGACTTACGGTGGGGCTACAATCGGGGCGAAAAGTGGTCGTATAGCTCAACTCAGCCAAGCGGGAGTTGGGCCGACTTCCGGCTTAATCATCTCGGACGACGGTTTGATCATTACGAGTACCTACAACTTGCGTAACAATCCTCCGATTATTACCGTCACCATCCGTGACGGTACGAAACATGTGGCCAAACTGTTGGGTCGCGATGATCCTCGTCACTTGTGTTTGTTGAAAATTGATGCCAAGGGCAAACTTCAAGTGCCAACCATAGTGCCCATTGACGAAATGCAAGTTGGCCAATGGGCGATTTCCGTCGGCAATGGTTATGGGGACTTTGAACCTGCAATTTCCGCTGGAATCATTAGTGCATTGAAGCGTGATCGGAGTCGAGCAGTGCAAACCGATGCAAACATCAGTCCGGCCAACTATGGTGGACCACTGCTTGCGATTGACGGCAGAGTGATCGGAATTTGTGTTCCACTGAATCCCAAAGCTAAAGGGGGCGTGGCGACTGTGGAATGGTACGACTCAGGTGTAGGTTTCGCCATTCCGCTCAGTCAACTCGATGAATCGATTGAAAAAATGAAATCATCGCGATAACCCTGGTGGAGTGGAGGAGTGGAGGTTTTAGGGGAAGGACTGCGATGGGTCGCATTTTGTCCTTTCGGAGCTTTTCTACTAGATTTGTTCCGGAGTTTCACTCCAAAACTCCAAAACTCCAACACTCCAACTCTCCAAAACTCCAACTCTCCAACTCTCCAACTCTCCAACTCTCCACTCGTCCCAAAGCCAAAAATAGACGATAATGAAGCTTGATTTTGATTTCCCAAACTGGCTCTGGTTATTCCGTATATGTGTGCAATAAAACTTATCCCCGTCCATGATCCTTCTCAACTGCTCGGTCCATACCACCGCGTAGCAGTCTTCGTTTCGATTTTCTTTTCCATGGGCCAAGCTAACGGACAAGTGGACGAAAATCGTTTTCAACAGACAATTCTTCCAATCCTTCAAGCTTCTTGTTTTGACTGCCATTCCGGTGATTCGAAAGAAGGTGGAGTTCAATTTGATTCCGAGAAACCGGAGGAACTCTTGAAGGACAAGACACTTTGGCTCAAGGTACTGCGCAATGTCCGTTCGGACATGATGCCTCCGCGGGATAGCGAGCAGCCCAGTTCGGAGTCTAAGCGATCTTTGGTGGAGTGGATTCAATCGGAGGTTTTTGCGATACGCTCGGATGACCCCTATCCGGGCGTCGCTCCAATCCGACGCCTTAATCGCAGTGAATACAGAAATACGATTCGAGACTTGACCGGTGTCGATTTCAACGCAGAAGTCGTTTTCCCACCGGACGACACTGGATTCGGATTCGACACCGTTAGCGAAGCCATGTCGATGTCCCCGATGTTGATCGAGAAATACTTTCAAGCGGCCAAGTCGATCGTGGAGGAAGCGGTTCCTAAGTCGACTTGGATAATGGCCTCGTCCAAATGGAAAGGGAAGGAGTTTTTGTCGGCGGATGGTTCTAAAAACGGCACCGGCATGCGCCACGACCAACCTCTAGCTGTCCACAGGACTTTTGAGATCAAACATTCCGGTGACTATCGTATCGTCATTAGAGAAAAGCTGGATGGTTCGTTTGACTTTCATCCGGGACGGTATCAGATCACTTGCTCGTTGGATGGTAAGAAGCTCTACACAGCTGATCACAAATGGGAGGAAGATAAGTTCGTTGACAACGAATTCAAGTTGAGTTTGGCACCAGGACAGCACGCCATTTCTGTTGAGCTTTCCACGTTAACAAACGATGAAGGGAACGCGAAGGAGTTGAAGGACCGTTTTGTTAGTTATGAAATTGTGTCGCTCACGGTCGATGGTCCCATGGACGAATCGCTATGGGAGCATCCGAAAGGGTACCAACAGTTCTTTGATCGCGACTCGCCACCTGCGGACTTGGCCGGACGAAGGGAATACGCTCATGAAATCCTCTCGCGATTCGCAACGAAAGCCTACCGTCGTCCTGCAAATCTCATCACCTGCCAACGCCTCGTTTCGATTGCGGAAAGCATTTATCAACAACCTGGAATGACCTTTGAAGCTGGCATCGAAAAAGCCTTCATGGCAGTTTTGGCCTCGCCGCAATTCTTGTTTCGTGTCGAAGATGTTGAGACACTGGATGACAAGAGCCAATACCCGAACGTGGATGAATATGCACTTGCCACACGGCTTTCGTATTTACTGTGGTCGACTATGCCGGATGAAGAGCTCTTTGCACTCGCTGAAAAAGGTGAGTTGCGAAAAAACTTGCTGGCTCAAGTGCAGCGTATGGTTCAAGACAAACGCTCCGATGAGTTCGTCGAAAACTTTGCAGGTCAATGGCTTCGCGCACGCGACGTAGAGAACGTTTCAATCGATCCGATTGCAGCCATGGGGTTTCAAAAAGAGTATGCGACACTCCGGGCCAATTTTGGTGGACGAGGGAGAAGAACGAAACAAGAGGAAGCGGCGGATGACCCTGAAACCGTGACGACCATCGCGAGATTTCGCGAATTAGGGGCGTTGCGAGATCGATTCGATGCAAGCGTACGGAGCGCGATGCGAAAAGAGACGGAGATGTCCTTTGATTTCATCGTCCGCCACGATCGAAGCTTACTCGATTTGATTGAAGCGGATTACGTCTTCGTCAATGAAAAGCTGGCCAGCCTTTACGAAATCGGAGGGATACGCGGCAAAGAGATGCAACGAGTCACTTTGCCAGCCGGAAGCCCCCGCGGGGGAGTTCTAACGCAAGGGACGATGCTGGCTGTGACTTCCAACCCAACGCGGACTTCGCCTGTGAAACGGGGGCTCTTTATTCTGGACAACATTCTAGGGACGCCGGCACCACCTGCACCACCCAATGTGCCTGCACTTGAGGATGCAGCCGATCGATTTGGCGGCAGAGAACCGTCGCTCCGAGAGCTTTTGGCGGTCCATCGGGAGGCTGCACTCTGTGCCTCTTGCCATTCCAGGATGGATCCACTAGGTTTGGCTCTTGAGAACTTCAACGCGATTGGTGGCTGGCGAGAAAAAGATGGTGACCAGAATGTTGATAGCGCGGGTGAACTCATCACCGGCGAGAAATTTAGTGATATTCGCGAGCTTAAACGGATTTTAAAAACGGATCGCCGTCGAGATTTCTATCGCTGTGTCACTGAAAAACTGTTCGTCTATGCAACGGGTCGAGGATTAGAATACTACGATGAGGTTGCCGTCGATAAGATCGTAGAGAAACTTGACCGCGAAGGTGGACGGTTCAGCGTGTTACTGGACGGAGTCATCAATTCCGCACCGTTTCAACGGCGTGGACAGCCCCAAAATAAACTGAATTAAGGCGAGCGGCAAAGCGAAAACTACCTGCCAAGGGTTCGAATGGGAGAGCGAGGCTCCTGTCGAGCTTGGCTTTGGTTCGGCAGGAGCCTCTCCCTCCAGGTATAAACTTTGTTCCCGCTCGCCTAACTGCAAGGAAATAATAGCTATGAAAAAAATCGTACAGAATCGTCGAGCGTTTCTTCGAGGTGTCGGCGTCAGTCTGGCTGTCCCTCCGATGCTCTCCAGGTTGCCTCGAACCGAAGCGGCGGCGCTCGTTGCGGCCACGACCGATTCGGGTGCGCCACTGCGGATGGCGTTCATGTCCATCCCAAACGGAGTGCAGCAAGATCACTGGTTTCCGACTAGCGAAGGTGGCAAATTTGAATTGAGCGCCACACTGCAACCGCTGGAGTCGGTCAAGCAACAACTGCAAGTGATTGGCGGGTTGAAACATGAGAATGCTACGGCTGGCAA
Organism: Pirellula sp.; assembly: GCA_031372345.1. Taxonomy (GTDB): domain Bacteria; phylum Planctomycetota; class Planctomycetia; order Pirellulales; family Pirellulaceae; genus JBKCUI01. The sequence goes on along the minus strand of JANMLD010000183.1, from coordinate 1,841 downwards.
CGATGGGGCGGGAGACCATGCCAGAGCCAACGCGACCTTCTTGACGGGAGCCCGAGCTCGAAAGACTGCCGGAAAGGACATTCATGTTGGTATTTCCGTCGATCAAGTGGCTGCGCAGCGTGTCGGGGGCGCAACGCGTTTTAGCTCGCTGGAGCTTTCAAGCGATACGGTTCGGAATTCCGGTAGTTGCGATTCAGGCTACGCTTGTGCCTATCAATACAACCTTTCCTGGAGTTCGGCCAACACGCCGGTAACCCCAGAACCCAATCCGAGGCTTGTCTTCGAGCGCTTGTTTGGGGCCGGTTCGCATGGCGAACGGCAGAAGAACTTCGAGTTGCGGCAAAACTCGAATCGATCGGTACTCGACTTTGTTTTGGAAGACGCGAGAGATCTTCAGAAAAAACTTGGGGCGGACGATCGGCACAAGCTTGATGAGTATGTCTCTAGTGTACGGCGTGTTGAGGAAGGCATTCGTTCGACAGAAAAGTTTGGGTCGGTACCCGATCCACAACAGGTAACGCCATTGGGAATCCCGAACGACTTCGGCAAACACATCGAAATCAATTTCGATTTAATGTTGCTAGCGTTCCAAACGGATTCGACCCGCATCTCGACGCTTCTCATCGGATACGACGGCAGCAATCGGACATTCCCGGATTTGGGAATTAGTGAGGGGCATCACTATTTAACGCACAATCAGCGCGTACCCGAGCTGGCTGAAAAGGTTGCCAAGATCGATCGGTTTTACATCGAACGCTTCGCTGCATTTCTGGAAAAGATGGATGCCATTCAAGATATCGATGGCAAGTCGATGCTTCATAACAGCATGATTGTTTACGGCGGAGCGATAGCGGACGGCAATCGACACACGCATGCAAATTTGCCGGTGATCTTGGCTGGATCGGGCGGCGGGCAATTTACGACGGGACGATTTTTGAAGGTAGAAGACAAGCCGATGTCGAATTTGTATGTCGAAATGTTGAATCGGTTTGGGGTCGCGACCGAGTCCTTTGGCGACTCGAACGGTCGACTTGAGGAAATACTCTAGGTCCGAGGGCATGATTGAATGCCGCCGGGTTTTACGGCAGGAAAATCAGTAATCGCAATTCTTAATTTTCCTGTCGTAATATTTTCCTGTCGGCCCCATGGAATCCAGGGCTTCGAGTAAGGGTACCAACTCAGAGTGCGATGGGTGAGCATCGAACGATGGAATCCTTCGTCGGTCGTCTCGTCGCGGCGGTGCCAAGCCGAAAACAGCCGCCGCGATCGATCCAGAAGCTGTACGGCCCAAGTTTTCGTTGCCTTGTCCGGATGTTTTTCGCTCAGGAACCGGACGTCGCGTATCAAATGTGCCCAACAGTACAGGGCCTTGATCCAATAGTTCCAAGCGAAGGAGCAGTTGGCTGAGAATTAATCGAAACCAAGGTAACCAGAAAACTCGGCACCTACCAGTTGCTCGAGCACGTCACTTGACCACGTTTTCCCAATATGGAAGAAGCTGAACGTCAATGCGGTGACACACCAAATCCAATGCTTCTTAGAATACATTTCGTGGGTTTTGTGGCGGGCAAACGAATCGCGTTGAGCCAATTTGCAAAAGTCATCGGACGATCGTGCATACGAACAATCGACTCCGCAATTTTGTGCATGACACTGGGGCCACCCTGCATGGGGCCGCAGAAATCGGCGTACACAAAAAAGGACACTTCTCGCCGATCACCACCACATTTTTTCTCTAGGCGGTTGCTAGAGCCTTGTTTTCCTTGCGTTTTAGCCAATTTGCGAACTGTAGGAGAATGTGCCGAATGATCGTCCGCCGTCGACGCCATTTGTATCGGACC
>JANMLD010000174.1:0-1772 GCA_031372345.1 Pirellula sp. | reverse complement strand
GCCTTCAGCCCTAACATCATTGCGTTTTGCCTAGTCCCAGGCCGTTGGCCTGGGCTAGGCAAACTACCGAGCCTTCGGCCCTAAACACAATGGCGCAACCACCATCAACCGTTCGTTCGTCATCTCTTCTATCGCGTAGCGGACTCCTTCTCGTCCGAACCCACTGGCCTTGATTCCACCATAGGGCATGGAGTCGAACCGCGTGTTGGGCGTATCACCAATGATCACACCTCCGACCTTCAGAATTTCCCATGCCTTCCAAGCGTGGTTGATCTTTTCCGTAAAGACTCCCGTTTGCAAACCAAACTTGGAACGGTTGACACGCGCCAAGGCTTCGTCAAAATCCTCAAATGCTTCGGTGATCATGACCGGACCGAACGCTTCCTCGCCGCATAGGGATTGATCTTCCGAGACACGATCAAGGATGCCTGGTGTGACGATCGACGTTCCGTTGATTCGTTTCGCCTTGAGCAGTTCGCGCGCACCCGCGGCTTTAGCTTGTTCAATCCAACTCAATACGCGGTCCGCTTCCGCGTCATCAATCATAGGCCCCACCACGGTAAGCGGATCGGCGGGATCGCCGCATTGGACCGCCGAGGCCGATTGAACAAGCTGTTCCAGCATGGCCTCGTACATCGAGCGATGGATCAGCAATCGTTGAAGACTGATACAACTCTGGCCGCTTTGGCCGAATGCGGCTGACACGATTTTTGCCACCGAGTCTTGCCACGGGAAATGCTCGTCGACGATGCAGGTCGCATTCCCACCAAGTTCTAAACAGATGCGTTTTCGACCGCAATCTCGTTTCATTTGCCAGCCGACCGTGTCTGAACCGGTGAAGGAAAGCATCTCGATTCGTTCGTCGGTAACCAGCGGCAAGGCAGTTTGACGGGTGGCTGGCAATATAGAAAAGGCCCCGTCGGGCAATCCGGACTCCAATAGAATATCTCCCAGCATGATCGAGCAAAGTGGCGTCCACGAAGCTGGCTTGAGAATGAAAGGACATCCCGCCGCGATGGCTGGGGCTACTTTATGAGCCACCAAGTTCAGCGGAAAATTGAAGGGGGTGATAAAGCTACATAGACCAACCGGGAATCGGCGAGTCATGCCCATGTAGCCAGCGCCGCGTGGCGTTCCGTCCAATGGGATGAAGTTTCCCTCCGAACGCGTCGCTTCCTCCGCAGCCAACGTGAAAGTCTCAATGCATCGATCCACTTCGATCGCGGCAAAGGCAACCGGCTTACCCGCTTCCTTAACGAGGGTATCGACGAAGTCCTCGCGAGCTTGACGCAAACTCGCGACACAGTGCACAAGAATCCGTTTGCGTTCGGCCCCGCTCAATCGCTGCATGGAGTCCATGGCTGCGTAGCCCGCCTGGATTGCCTTTTCAAAATGAGCGGCAGTCGCTAAAGGGACGGTTGCCATGATTTCGCGTGTGAACTTATCGTAGACGGACAAATCCTGGTTGGGAGTCGAGCATTTGCCAGCCAAGATCATTGGAAATTTTTGCATAGAATTCACCAGGTAGGTAAGGCTCAGCCATTCGATAGGGACGTGAGAGGATAAACTAGGGCTTCCAAGAGAGACAACCCCTTTTCGCCCACTTCTCATTTTAGCTGGCCTATGTTCGCGATTGATAACCCTGTTCTGCAACGTGAGTTGATTTCCAACCTGCGAACGCCGCGAGCCTTCTTGCTGATGCTGGTTTATCAGATCGCGTTGGCTTCCGTCGTGTTGATCGCTTACCCGCGGGACACCAAGATCGACTTGAG
>JANMLD010000078.1:0-40877 GCA_031372345.1 Pirellula sp. | reverse complement strand
CGCGACGAAGCGCTCGCGTCGTGCACCGATGAAGAGCGAATAGCGCTGGTCGATCTGACGGGTCGGAGCTTCAACCCAGTTCCCGATTTCCCCATCACACCACCGGTCGGACCAGGCAAAGAATGGACGCTTGAGGAAGCTTTGTCGGCAACACTAGGCAAGAAAGCTAACGGTGCGGATTTCGAGCGAGGACGCAATCTTTTTCATGCAGCCCAGTGTGGAGCATGTCATCGATTCCAAGGGCTTGGCGGAGGAGTTGGCCCTGACTTGACTAGCGTACCGAACAAGTTCGACACGCGATATCTGATCGAAGCGATAATCAGTCCGAGCAAGGACATCTCGGACCAGTATCAATCATCGAATCTGTTGATGGAAGATGGCCGAACGCTTTCAGGATTGGTGATCGAACAAGATGCGAAAACGCTGTTGGTTTATCCATCCGATCCCAAAGCCAAGAGGATCGTACTATCAAGAGATGAAGTCGAGAAGCTTTCTCCGTCGAAAGTATCGCAGATGCCTGCAGGACTGCTCAATTCGCTCAATCACAGCGAAATCAAGGATCTCACGGCATACATAATGTCAGGCGGCAATCCAAATCATAAAAGCTTTGCGAAGCAGGGTAAGCAGTAGATCCGTCAAAGGCTTCCGCAACGCTTCCATTTCACCGAACAAGTCCCCATATCGGCTTGCATTCCTAGTTTGCAGTCCGCCTCTCGTTTAGGCCTGCTCATGAACACGAATCGCTCACTACCAGCAAAACGTAAACCTAACCGCTAACCCCGAGAGGCTATATTAATGAACAGTTCGCCAAGCCATTGGTCGAAAGTTACGGGCGCATGGCCGGTTTGTTTTGTCAAATCCTGCAAACAAGCCCGCTTAGCTCCGTATTACGCAGTTCCTTTCCGTTGGAGTGACCCTACCGTGAATCGTTTGTTTTTGGCATTTGTTTTGTTTTGGGCATTTGTATTGGTTAGTTCTTGCAGTCATCTAGGCTTGGCTGCGGAGAATCAAAACCAACGTCCTAACGTCATTGTGATCATGACAGACGACATGGGATTCTCGGACATTGGCCCTTACGGCGGCGAAATCAACACTCCGAATCTCGATAAACTCGCAGCAACCGGCGTTAAGTTTTCGCAATTCTATAACTGTGCCAAATGCGAACCAACTCGGGCTGCTCTGTTGACCGGACATCAATTTTGGACGAAGAATCCCGATGTCGCAATTCGAAAAGATACTCCTAACGTTGGCGAAGTACTCAAAACCGGCGGCTACCGAACCATGATGGTCGGCAAATGGCATGCGGCAGGTGTTCCGTTTGAACGAGGTTTCGACCGTCACTACGGATTCATGGGTGGCGGGACCGATTTCTTTGCAGGGGACGATTCGTTTACGCTCGATGGCAAGCCGTGGCCAGTACCCGCTAAGGACTTCTACGTTACCACAGCTCTTACCGACTATGCCGTAAAATTCATCCGCGAGGAGAAGCAATCGCATGCCGACAAGCCTTTCTTTCTTTACGTCGGTTACAACGCGCCGCACGCTTCCATACAAGCTCCTGCCGACCAAGTGGCAAAGTACCGAGGCAAGCACCTCAACGGTTGGGATGTCATTCGACGCGAACGTTTCGAGAAACAAAAGAAGCTTGGGCTTGCTGGACCTGGTTGGAATTTCCCTGATCGCCCTGCGAACTTACCAGCATGGGATTCGCTCGACGACAAATCTAAGGACTTTGAAGACCTGCGCATGGCAACCTACGCAGCCATGGTGGACATCGTCGACCAAGGTGTTGGACGTTTGATGCAAACGTTGGATGAGCTCAAGGAACGCGACAACACACTGGTGATCTTTCTCAATGACAATGGAGCCAGCCCCAACGATCGCGCTCGCCGAGGAGAGTTCGGTACTCCAAAAAGCCAATGGAATACGGGCCTCGGTTGGGCACACGCCTCCAGCACTCCGTTCAAGTTTTACAAACGCTCTCAGCACAGTGGTGGTGTTACGACTCCTTGCATTGCAAACTGGCCTGCTGTCATCAAGCCCCGAGCTGAATACGAAGATCAGCCCTGTCACGTGACGGATTTGATACCGACCTTGATGGATATCGCTGGTATCGCATACCCGGCAGACTTCGGAGGAATGAAACATCCGCCACTTCCTGGTCGTTCCTTCGCGCCAATCCTAAATTCTGGTGAAAAGCTTGCGCCGCGGACGATGCACTTCGCCTTGTTCAACAATTTGGCTTTGATTGACAATGGCTGGAAGATCGCGACCTCGTACAGTCAACCTTGGCAACTCTACGACCTCACAAAAGATCGAACCGAGACTCGCGATCTTGCCTCCGAACGTCCGGACAAGTTGGCCGAACTGCTTGCGATCCAGAAAGCCTTTCACGATCAACCGGATGTTGCGTTGCGTCTAAACTCAGGTGAGCGTGAGCCTGAGTATGCTAAGCCCTTCCGTGAGGATGGTCGCGTGGGTCCCGGCGCCCCCGAGTCAGTAGCGAATGAAGAGTATTCGATGAGCTTGATCAAAGCGCGTGCCGAAGGCCGTCAATTGTCGGAAGCCGAGATGGCTCAACTCAAGCAGAAGGCCGAAAGTGTTGAGCCGCCCCCAAAACGCAAGAAATAAGTGTAGCACGGCACTCCGTGCCGTTACCGCACACCACACGGCACGGAGTGCCGTGCTACACTTTGACAGAAAAACGATGGACAGAAAGATTAGAACGGTTCGCTATATGCATTCAAATTGGCTAGTGCGTTTCACTTTCCTGTCACTCATCTTTCTGTCAAGTACAGTCGGAATGAATGCGCGCTCCGCCAGCGGATTTCAGCCGGCGACCAACACTCGCCCAAACCTGCTGTTCATCTATGTCGAAGATCTCGGCTATTATACAAGCGAGCGTTTTGCTCGTGAACCCAACACTCGTCTCACAGGTTTGCAAACCCCGAACTTAGATAAGCTCGCTTCTCAAAGTGTCGTGTTCGCCCGCGCTTTTTGTGGGCAGAGTGTTTGCTCGCCGAGCAAAGGCGCGATCTACAGTGGTCTTGCCCCCCATGCCAACGGTATCTGGCGAAACGTCTTCAACAACGCAGAGCCAGGCCGCCGGGGCCCAGAGCACTGGATTCCTTTGCCCTCGCCGTTGACCACCAAGAATGATCCATCGAATACCGGAGTCGGGGGCTTGCATGAAGATATTCCGACGCTGATCCAGAAACTAAAAGGAGGCGGCGTCTATTGTGCGCTGTCGGGTAAACTGCATGTTCAGCCGGCACGACACTTTCCCTATGACTCGTTGGTAAAGAACGATGACCTCGAAGCAGTTATTCGATCAGCCGGAGATCGACCTTGGTTCTTCTGGTGCAATCCAGGTGATACGCATGCTCCATGGTGGAAACATGTCCAAAGCAAACTAGTCGATCCGAAAGACAAGAACTCAGCACCCAAAGATGTTGACCCAGCCTCGATTGCGATGCCCCCTTGGATGGCCGACACACCCAAGAGCCGTATCGATGTCGCCCATTACTATTCTTGTGTGCGTAACATCGACGAGTTCGTTGGCGCTACGCTCGCTAAGCTAGACGCTAGCGGTCAGGCAGATCGAACGATCGTGGTGTTCACGGGTGATCACGGCATCGGGATTTTCCGGGGCAAGACCAGTGTCTATCCAGCGGGAACGCACGTACCGCTCTTCGTCAAAGGCCCGGGTGTCAAGTCGGGGCGAACGATCACGGCACCGGTCTCGCAGATGGACTTCCATTCAACGTTTCTCGAAACATTCGGACTGACGAACAGCGATCCATGCCACGGTTCTTCGCTTTGGCCCATATTGACCGGTAAGTCCAACGTAGTCGCAAATCGAACTGCGATTTTGACTGAAACAAACAACAGTTGCATGTCGGCACCCGGCAACAAAGGGGATCGCACTATGGCACGCGCCGTATGCGATGGACGTTATTACTACATCGCGAATCTCATTCAAGAAAAGACCAAACTGCCTGAAGCAGAAGCGATCAACGTCGGAACGGGCAATGGCGAGTATGGAGATCCTGGCCCTCAGTATGCCATCGACTTGCACGATGAAGTCGTTCGTCAGAAAGCGTCACAGCCACTACCATATGAACTGTTGCGGCAACTCTGCATGGGTGATTCGCCAAACGAAGAACTGTACGACCTCGATGCAGACCCATGGGCAGTCAAGAACCTCGCCGACGATCCAACTCATGCTAAGTCACTCAGCGACATGCGTGCCGATATGAAAATATGGCGTGATCGTACAAACGATCGCGATATCCATCCACGCGACGTACAGCGTCGTGTGAAGTAATGTTTACATCACAGACCCAGTATAACCCGATGTCGAAGACAATCTCCGTGTCCCTCCGTGTCTCCGTGGTTAGCATCCTGCCCTGCCTCTTGCTTGCGTTGATTGCGACAAAGGCACCTGCGCAGACCGGTTCGCTTCAGCAAGCTCTTCAACAGGTCGACGCTCAGCGACTTGCTAGCGAGGCTAGACTGCGAGGTGATTCGCGCCGCGGCGCGATTGTTTTTCACACCTCTGCAACCGCATGCGTAAAGTGCCATCAATCGGGCGACGGCAAATCGCCCCTTGGGCCAGATCTTGCTCAATTGGGCGAAAAGATCACCGACATTCATTTGGTGGAATCGCTATTGCATCCGTCCAAGTCGATCCGCGAAGGATTCCAAACCGTTCAACTCTTGATGGAGGGTGGACAGTTGCGATCCGGAATGTTGGTGCGAGAGAACGACCAGAACATCGTGTTGCGTGACGCCGCGAATTTGCAGGCAGAGATCACGATCGCCAAGGACGAGATCGAAGCCAGAAGCAACTCAAAGCTTTCAATGATGCCCGAAGGCTTGATGTCGTCGCTGAAATCCCAACGCGAGTTCCTTGATTTGCTCAACTACCTGTTTGCTATTCAAGCCGGAGGTTCCGCACGCGCGGAGGAGTTGAAGCCTTCGCCCGAGCAGCTGATTGTTAAAGATGACACGGTCCAATTGAACCATGCCAAGATCATCCGGCAGGTCGAAGACGGAAAATTAAAACGTGGTCAGCAGATCTACGAAGCATCGTGCATCCAATGTCATGGTGCTGATGGCAATATGCCGTCACTGGCGACTGCCCGCGCGTTCGGAAAGCAGAAACTGAAGTTCGGCGCTGACCCGTATAGCATGTTCAAGACACTCTCACATGGAAATGGGCTGATGGCGGCTGCTTCGGCCCTGTCGCTGCATGAACGCTATGAAGTCGTCGCCTACATTCGCAACCGATTCATGAAGGGATCCAATCCGGACTACCAAGCTATCACCGATGAATACTTGCAGTCGCTGCCCAAGGGATCGGAAATGGGTGAATTCGAACCGGCTCCCGATCGGGATTATGGTCCGGCACTTGCGTCGCAATTAGGCCGCGAGGTCAATAGCGCGTTAACGGTCAAGTTGGGCGACATGTCCATCGCGTATGATTTGCATGCGATGGATCAAGCTGCGATTTGGTCTGGCGGATTCTTGGACGTGGACCAAACGCAACATAAACGTGGTCGCGGCGAAGGCTATCCGAAGCCCAAAGGGAAAGCGATCGAAAGCCTCGCCGTTTGGCAATGGGGACACGACGGCACACTGGATTATACGCGAGAGAACCTGTTGCCGCGCGGTCCGTTGCCGGACAAGTGGCTCCAGTACCATGGACATTACTTGCACAATGATCAGATCGTTCTGGCCTATGCGGTCGACGGTCGAGAAATCTTCGAGGTCCCTTCGAGTATAAATGGCAAACAAGCTGTACGGCATACGCTCAAGGTTGGCGGTGGCAAGGCCTTGATCCTAGCGGTGGGCAATGCGAGCAATCGTTCAAGCCCCCCGCAACTTTCGGGGGACACCGATGGCATAACACTTAAGGCTGATTCCCAACAACGATGGGTCCTCCAAATTCCAGCCAGCGATCAGCGTCGCCTGATCGATATCGTTTGCTTTGCCGAGCCCGCGAGCGTTCCGGAGACTCCGACCTTAACAAAGCTTGATCCGTCCGAGATGATTCACGGAGGAGCTTTGCGTTGGCCCGAAACCTTGGAAACGGTAGGCTATCGCGGATTTCAGGCAGGAGCGTATGCGGTCGATACAATGACAATCCCGGAATCAACGCCATGGAACACGTGGTTCCGCACCTCGGCCATCGACTTCTTCCCCGATGGACGCATGGCGGTTGCAACTGTCGGCGGCGACGTGTGGATTGTTTCTGGCATAGACGATGACTTGATGAAGGTCCGTTGGAAGCGATTTGCAGGTGGTATGTTTGAGCCGTTCGGCATCAAAGTTGTCAATGGATTGATCTATGTTACGTGCCGTGACCGGCTGACGCGTTTGCATGATCTGAACGCCGATGGAGAAGCCGATTTCTACGAAAGCTTTAGTGCAGACACCGATGTTTCAACGTTCTTTCATGCGTTTAACTTTGATCTTCAGACGGACTCTGCAGGTAATTTTTATTACGCCAAGAGTGGGCAATACACGGACTACAAACTTCCCGGCGCCATTATTAAGGTCTCAGCTGACGGTAAAACCCGCGACGTAGTCTGCACGGGATTGCGAACACCCAATGGCATGGGAATTCTACCTGATGGCCGTCTGACGGTCAGTGATAACCAGGGCACTTGGATGCCCGCATCAAAGGTCAGTTTGGTCCGGCCGGGCGGCTTCTATGGATATGTGCAGAATAAGGGAAGCAAAGCTTGGTCGCCGGACGGCGGCAAGATTGATATTAGAAACGTCGTACCACCGAAGACATTTGATCAACCGATGATTTGGATGCCGCAGGAAATTGACAACTCATCGGGTGGTCAAGTCTTCGTTGATGACAAACGCTTCGGACCACTTGCTGGCCGATTGCTGCATACGAGTTTCGGACAGGGCAGTTTATTTTATTTGATGATGCAAGAAGTCGATGGACTCACTCAAGCGGCGATCGTGAAATTCCCGCACGATTTCGGGACGGGGATTATGCGTGGTCGAGTGAACCCAGTCGATGGCCAGGTTTATTTAACAGGGCTGAACGGCTGGAACGACAACGGTCGTGCGGGTTTGGCGGACGGCGGCATCTATCGCGTGCGGTATACAGGTCATCCCGTGCGGATGATTACGAGCTGCGAAGTGCATCCGAGCGAAATTCGAATTACGTTTAACTTCGCACTGGATCCGATTGCCGCAACCAATGTGGCTTCGTATGAGGCACGGCAGTGGAACTATAAGTGGACAGGCAATTACGGCTCGGATGCATATCATCCCGAGACGGGTGACGTCGGCAAACAAGATGTTTCCATAACTGGAGCCAAGCTGAGTGACGATGGAAAATTGTTGATCCTGCAAGTGCCTGCACTGCGACCGGTCGATCAATTGCATTTGCGATTGCAATTGATCGATACACTTCGTGAACCTTTTGGCGAGGATATTTACTGGACCATCCACGCGATCCCCAAGCAATGAACGTCTGTGTTTCTGTATTTGGTTTACCGCCAATGGTTTCTTCGTGATGAAAAATCCCTTCCTAATCCTTTGCTTCACCTGCTGAGTCGGTCAATACCTGTCGCAACTGTTTTCCTCTCTTGAAAGACAAGAAAATGCATCACTGTCTGCTTCGAATTCCCAGAGTCAAGACTGCCTTGAGTCTGGTGTCGCAATTATTTCTCTGTACGGCGTGCGTGTTCGGCGAAGCTCCTACTTCCCCAGACGTCGCATGGCAAACAAAACCAGAGTCGATTGTGCAAAGTACGATCGAGGCAAACGACCAAGCGTTCGTAGAGGCTGTACTTGCGAAAGGAATTAGCAAGCTCGATGAGTTGCTGTCCGAAGAATTCGTCTACGTGCATGAAAACGGACTGATTAGCACCAAGAAGCAATTCATCGAGGACTTTGTTCCCAAAGGCTACGTCGCGGCTGTGCTGAAAGAGAAGGAGCCGATGCGACAATACAACAGCACCGTGTTCACGATCAGCAGCGGTCATTTGCAGTTGAAGAGCGAGTCGCCCCATCCGCAAGAAACAGTGACACATATTTGGGCTGAGCAAAAAGGCAAATGGAAACTAGTCCATCGTCACGAAACACACCGCTTTGAACCGATCGGGAAGCAGCTCAGTCAACGAGGCGGCCCAAACCCAACTAAGAATTTGGGGGCCAAACCGTCGCCCGAGCTTTACAAAACCATTAATGAGCGCGAAGCGACTTGGGTTTATGGCATGCTCGCACGTAATGAAGAAAAGATGCATGAGCTGTTGGATGACTCAATCAGGTATGTGCATGTGACGGGGAGCGTCACCGACAAGAAGAAGTTTATGGAAGAGCTTCGAGGTGGGTATTCCGAGACCTATTTTCTGGACACCACGATGCGCCAGTTCGGTGACACTGTAATTGTATTGCATCGTGCTCAGTACAAGCATGACGGTGGCCCGGAGCAATCCCCAGGCGAATGCATGCATGCTTGGGCAAAGCGCGGCGATCGATGGGTTCACGTTGGTCGCCAGTCAACTCGATTTGAAGCTTATTAGAGTCAAAAACAATTTCTGTCGTAGGATAGGCTCCCAGTGGCTTCCAGCCTGTCAATACGACGAATGAAAGGATCGGCTGAGAGTCGATGCCACATTTTCAATCAAATTTAGGAACAAGCTAATGAACCCTACGCGAACCATACTGACATGTTGCTTGGCATGCATGTCGACTTCCATCATCAAGTTTACACAAGCCCAAACGCCAGGTGCGCAATTCATCCCACAACCCGCTGTTCAGACCGATGCTCCCTATCAGCCGCAGGCGCTGTTACCTGGCGGAATTGTTGTGCCGCTCTATACGCCCGATTCCCCCTTACTCAATAAGAGCCGAATCCACGAAGCAGAAGTTTACAAAGTGCAATCGGGCGTTCCCGGCCGCGTTGTTAATATCACCAATGTTCACAATCCGTCCATGGAAGTTCATACGGTCGAGAAGGGGAGCAATACGGGCGCTGCAGTCATCCTCATTCCCGGCGGCAGCAACAAATCGCTAGTGATCGCCATGGGCGGCACGGACTTTGTGCCCTACTTCTTCCGGTACGGGGTTACTACGATCATTCTTCGAGCCCGCTTGAGAGCGGATGGTTACGACTCGCGAATCGATCCAGTGAACGATACTCTGCAAGCGATCCGTTTGACGCGAGCGCATGCGGAAGAATGGGGGATCGATCCGCTGAAGATCGGTGTCATGGGCTTTTCCGCAGGTGCAGAGCATGCCAGCGGTGCAGGCTTGCTCTACAAAAAATTCGATGCGGAAAACAACACAAAGAGCGATCCGCTATCGACGGTTTCATCCCGTCCAGATTTCATCTGTCTGCTATGGCCAGGTCCGTCGCTCCTTAGCGAGAATCCCGATTTCGAGGTCCCAAGCGACATCGCACCAGCGTTTATTGCATCGGCTTCCTACGGTGGAGCAACGAGCACGGGTTGGGGGCTCGATTACTATTTGGCCATGCTAAAACGAGGCGTTCCAAATATCGAGGCGCATCTTTACGGTCGCGGTAGACATGGCGGCGGCTTAGCTGATCGTGGTGGTATTCCGTTCGGCACTTGGCAAGATCGATTTATCGATTGGTTCCGTGATCTTGGTTATTTAGAGAAACCTGGAGTTCCCACTAAGGCTGCCGCCGACATAAAAGCCCGCGTTGCCAAACAATCGTCGAGCGACAGCAGAAAGTAGAAAACAAAAAATGATCCTTCCTCTACCTATCTCCTCGATACGAACTATCTCGAAGCGAGCTATGATGAGAATATTCCTTGCGCTATGTCTTTGTTTGGTATCCATCCAAAAGCCTGTCCTTTTCGCTGCTGACAAAAAGCCAAACATCGTCTTTGTCCTTGTCGACGACCAACGCAACACTTCCCTCGGTTGCGCAGGGCACCCGCAGATACAGACCCCAGTCATCGATAACCTTGCACGGCGGGGCGTTCGTTTTACAAACGCCTTCGTTCAAACGCCCATTTGCATGGCCAGCCGCGCCAATCTATTCACTGGACTGACCACAACCACCAATGGCTATCATGCCAATCCAAGCACACCTGTCGTAACCGGTGATCTGGAAACCAGTTTTCCCACCTTGTTACGAAAATCCGGCTATCGCACTGCCTTCTATGGCAAGCAGCATGTTAACTGGGAAAAAGGTGTCAACGGCATGAAGGAAATGTTCGACGACCATGAGGTTCTACATCGCAACCCCTATTTAAAGAAAATGCCGGACGGCAGCCTGCGACATGTCGACGAGATCATCGGAGACCGATCGGTTAACTTCGTTCAGGCCCAGTCCCCAGACAATCCTTTCTTTCTCTACATGAGTTTCAATATCTCTCATGCCGAGGACAGTGACAAACGTCCTGGGTTTCATTACCAATGGCCGGCTGGGGAGGATGGTCGATTTGAAGATATCGAGCCGAACCGCCCGACCCTCGACGACCCGAAGTACTACCTCGCGACGCCCGACGTGCTGAAGAAGACCATCAATCGCGATCGCTATTTCTGGGGCTATGACACGCCAGAAAAGTACCGTACCAACATGCGCGCACTCTACCGCATGCTGGCTGGCATGGACCGAATCGTCGGGCGAGTTATGACGTCCCTCAAAGAAAAAGGCCTCGATGATAATACCATCGTGATCTACTCCGCCGACAACGGCTACTACATGGGCGACCGCGGCTTTCAAGGCAAATGGTCGCATTACGACCAGTCATTGCATGTACCACTAATCATTTACGATCCACGCGTGCAATCCGAACTCAGTGGCCGCGTTTTGAATGAAACCGTGGTCAATCTAGACATCCCTGCAACGATCGTTGACCTCGCAAGACTACCTGTCCCCGTGAAGTATCAAGGTGCTTCGCTGACTCCCTTTGTCAATGGCGAGACACCCAAAGACTGGCGTACCGACTTTTACTGCGAACACCATGCAGGAAAGAAGATCGCAACTTGGTTTGGAGTTCGCGACAACCGCTACACCTACGCCAACTACTACGAGGATAGCGTAGAACTCCTCTACGACCGAAACGTCGATCCTAATGAACTCGTTGATCTAGCAGCTAACCCAGAATACGAGGCCGTACTCGAGCGCCTACGAAAAAGGAGCTTGGACTACAAGGAAAAATACACTCGACCGTAGGTTCAATGTCATTGGTTGCAGCAGAGACACTACGTGGCGAAGAAAAGCCGAACCCTAAACGAAAAGAAAGAAATTCAAGTTGAAAACAAGCATGAAAAACATCTGCACCGTCTTCGTTTTGTTCCTCTTTGCTGGCGGCCTTCGCAGCGACTCAACAAGCACTCTGGGTGCCGCTGAGGAGGTTTCTGTACCTCGATGGCAACCGCATGATTTCTCCTTCACAGTGGACGCGGTGGTGGCCAATCCGTTCACAGCCGAGTTTAGTGCAGTTGTCACCGGTCCAAACGGAAAGTCATTCAAGTTGCCTGGATTCTTCGATGGCAATGCAACATGGAAAATAAGAGTCTCGCCAACTGCAGAGGGATATTGGTCATTGAAGACAACTTCCGATCTTCCCGCCCTCGACGGCAAGAACGCCGCATTTACGTGCGTGAAAAATTCTGATCCAAAGAATCATGGCGTGCTGCTTGTCGACAAAGAGAATCCTCATCACTTTGTTTTTGAAGATGGCTCTCGCTTCTTTATGCAAGCGTATGAATACGATTGGCTTTGGGCACTCGATACCGACAAGCCCGATGTACCAACGGTTGGCAAGTCACTCGATCTGTTGGCTCAGCATGGCTTCAACTATGTTATTCTCAATACGTACGCCCATGACACCAAATGGAGAAAGGGAACAACCGGATCAGACGACTATGGACCGCCGAAAACCTTTCCTTGGGCTGGAAGCAATGACGCACCAGATCATTCCCGAATGAACCTCGTGTACTGGCAGCATTATGACCGCATCATTGCCGCCATGATGCAAAGGGGCATTCAAGCCCATATCCTGATCAAGGTTTATAACAAGAGTGTGAATTGGCCATCGAACGGAAGTAACGAAGAGAAGCTGTTCTTCCGTTGGCTCATGGCTCGCTACGCAGCCTATCCGAATGTCATCTGGGATTTTGCCAAAGAAGCCCACAACGAGAAGGACCTGTCTTACAAACAACAGTGGTTAAAATATATCCGCGCGACCGATCCCTATGGTCATTTGGTGACAGTTCATGACGACGATATTGCCAATGACAGTGGTGCTTACGACAGCCTCACTGATTATCGGGCCGATCAGCATCACCAGGACCAAAAAGGACGAAGTGATCACGCGACAATTCTCTTTCAACGCGAGCGCCGCGCATGGCCACTGGCAAATCTCGAATCCGATTACGAATGTGGCCCCCAAGGCCTGAATGACAAGACCTATGGCAAGTCCATGACGCCAGAAGCCACATTGCGAACTCTTTGGGACATTGCGATGGCAGGCGGTTATACCGGCTATTACTACACCTACACGGCCTGGGACGTGATCCGTCCGCTCGACGTGCCGCAAGGCTATTCCTACATGAAGCACTTCGGCGATTTTTGGCGATCAACAGCGTATTGGAAACTCGAACCCTCAGACTCGCTGGTCAGTAGCGGCTGGTGCCTCTTCCAACCGGGACGCGAGTACATCGTCTATCAAGGACAATCCCAAGCTTTCACTTTGGACATCGCTGGCGCGGCATCAACGCTAACCGGTGAATGGTTTGATCCACAGACAGGCAAACGATTTGCGGCTGGCCAATTCAAAAGTGGTACCAACAAAGTGACACCCCCAGCCGATTGGAATGAATCGCCTCTCGTGCTACACCTGAAAACCATCGCAAATCGGAAGTAAGTTTCTGAACATATAGGCAGAAAAATGGAGGCAGAAAAATATTCAGCACTCGATCTTTCTGCCCCCATCTTTCTGCCTAAAACAGCCTACCGAAAATAATTTCGAATCAACAGTGAGACGGTAAATCATGAATTCACGCACCCTGCTAAGTACTCTTTTTCTCGTAGTGCTCATTAGCCGTTTTGCTTTGAGCGCCGATCGCGGAGCGTCTCGCAATGAAAACTATTACAACAATCTTCTCAACAATTAGGCAGAAAAATGGGGGCAGAAAAATGTTCAGCACTCGATCTTTCTGCCCCCATCTTTCTGCCTGAAAGGAAAACATGCCAATCCACTGCGATTTGCCGATTGAGTCAATCTCACAAGCTGAGTTTGGCGAGTTGGACTACTCGGTTATGAGTCATGCATTCGAATCTCAAAACGATATCGGCCGCTTGGCACAGGAACACATCTATCAAAATGATTTGCGATTACGACTCCTGTCCGCAGGAATCTCATGTGACTGCGAAGTCGCAATTCGCTTGACGCACAAGGATTATGCAAAGCAGCTTTTTCTCGACTTGGTCGCCTCCCGCCGTAGTGTTTACGAATTAAAATCCGTTACGAACTTGACAAAAGAACACGAAGCCCAGCTTTTGACGTACCTTTACCTGCTCGGCCTTCAGCATGGAAAGCTTGTCAACTTCCGTACACCCAAAGTCGAGTCGCGATTCGTGAACGCCACGATCCCACGCAATGAACGAATTGGATTTTCAGTTTGCACTGAGGAATACACAGGGCGCGCTACCTTGTCTGATTGTATCGTTGATTTGCTGCGTGACTGGGGCACTTGCTTAACAGTGTCTCTCTACCTCGACGCCATTGTGCATTTGCTCGGTGGCATCGAAAGGGTCGAACGTCTGCTTCCGCTGACTCGATCGGGTAATGAACTTGGCAGCCAACGCTTTCACGTTATAAGTCCCGATGAAGCGATTCACTTGACCGCATTTGCGGACGTTAATGAAGCGTACGACATGCAGGTCAACCGATTACTATCGCTTAGTCCTCTGCGAGCCATACACCTAGTCAATATCGCCGCACACCGAGTCACGTTTTCAACCGTTGCAATTTAGGAATAGGCAGAAAAATGGGGGCAGAAAAATGTCAAGCACTCTATCTTTCTGCCCCCATCTTCCTGCCTCCCACCGCGCACTTTCCAGGACATTACGAATGATGAAGACCATCCTCAAACGATTACTTGCTGCCAGCCTGACTGTATTGCACTTAGCACCACTAGCGTCAGCGACCGAATTCGAAACTTTATTTAACGGTAAAGACCTATCGGGTTGGAAAGGGTTAGATGGTTTCTGGAGCGTCCAGGATGGGGCGATCGTCGGTGAAACTACGGCGGTTAAGAAGATTGAGAAGAACACGTTCTTGGTCTGGCAGGGAGGCGATGTTGCGGACTTTGAATTCACGGCGACCGTAAGATTTAAAGGCAATAATTCAGGAGTGCAGTACCGCAGTCAATTCATCAATGAGCCGATGTTGGCTTTGAAGGGCTATCAGTTGGATCTGCATCCAACGCCTAAACTCTTTGGGATGTTATACGGAGAAAAGTACGACGGGCGAGGCATGATTGCCACGCGTGGTCAACGAGTTCAAATCGACGCCGATGGTACCGTAAAGCAGCTAGGAAAGGTCGGTAGCGACGACGAGTTTACCGACTGGCAGTGGAACAACATACGAATCGTAGCTGTTGGTAGCCGTCTGATTCACCTGGTAAATGAAATCACGACGATTGATGTGGTCGATCATCACAAAGACGCAATGGCAACCGGTGTGCTCGGGTTGCAACTGCACCGAGGATCAGCCATGCGAGTCGAGTTCAAAGACTTGCGATTGAGGCGATTAGATGCTGCGGAAGGTCGGCAACTTCTCGGCACCGTCGCAACAAACGAAACGGCTTCACCATCTGGGACGCCGCAAGTCGTAGAGACTGAAAAGGCGACTTCAAAGAAGGCCTCGAAGAAAGCTTCGAAGAAGGCTGATGACGGCGCAAGTAAGCGAACGACAAACGAGCGTGGCTTAAGTATCGTGGGAGGCTTCAAAGTCGAAACTGTTTACTCGGTCCCCAAAGAGACGCAGGGCTCTTGGGTTGCACTGACCATCGACGACCAAGGTCGTATGATTGTATCCGATCAAGACAAACAGGGCTTGTATCGAGTCACCATCAACACCGATGGGCCACCGAAGGTCGAGAAACTGCCCGTTGATTTGTCGGGTGCGCAGGGTCTACTTTGGAAGTCTGGATGTTTGTACGCATCGATCACTGGCAAAGGAATGTATCGCGTCACCGATACCAACGGCGACGATTTGCCGGATCATGCCGAGTTGCTGTCGGCGTATTTCGGGAAAGGCGAACATGGCAATCATGGATTAGTGGACGCGGAAGACGGTGAACACATTTTTGCAGTGTCCGGAAATCATACGCCATTACCTGTTGATGATCGCGTCGTTCGTCGCCGAAATCCATCGGCGGCTGAAGACCTGCTCTTGCCTCGATTGTCGGACCCCAAAGGTCATGCCGCGGGCATTCTCGCGCCAGGCGGCTGGATCACTCGATTTGATTTGGTCAATCGAACGCACGATCTCTACTGCGCTGGCTTTCGCAATCAATACGACGTGACATTAAACGGCCACGGTGACCTATTCACTTACGACGCCGACATGGAATGGGACCTCGGGCTGCCGTGGTATCGACCGACTCGAATCTGCCACGTCATCAGCGGCGGTGACTACGGCTGGCGCAATGGGTCAGGCAAGTGGAAGGAATACTACGAGGACAGCCTACCCGCGCTAGTCAATATCGGGCCGGGTTCGCCAACAGGAATGGTCAGTGGTCTTGGGTCGCGTTTTCCAGCCAAGTACCAGCATGCCATCTATGCACTCGACTGGACCTACGGACGCATTCTGGCAATTCATTTGACTCCAGATGGAGCCAGTTACAAAGCCGAATCAGAAGACTTTGTCTCCGGTCCCGCTCTACCAGTGACAGATGCGGTCGTCGGTAAAGACGGCGCACTGTACTTCACAACCGGTGGCCGAGGGACACAGTCGGAACTGATGCGTGTCGTCTACACCGGCAAGGCACCGACCGCTCCGGCGCCCGCCCAAGCGTTGCCAGCTGCGGCGAACACGCGCCGGCAATTAGAAGCGTTTCATGGCGTTGTTGATCCGGCAGCAGTGGATTTAGCATGGCCACAACTCGCCAGCGATGATCGCTTCCTGCGTTACGCCGCCCGCGTCGCAATCGAATCGCAGCCGGTAAAGAGTTGGTCCGCAAAAGTGTTTTCTGAAGCCAATGTACAGGCTCGCATCACGTCCACTGTGGCGCTCGCCCGAATGGGAAAACCTGAACATCGCGAACTGCTACTAGACAGACTCAATGAGTTAGCTATTGCAAGCCTCCCATTGTCGCAACAGTTGGGACTGTTTCGAGCTTACGGCCTGGTCATGGAAAGGCTGGGCAGTCCATCTATCGAGCAACGTAACCTCATGATCGCGAAGTTCGAACCAATGTTGGCTGCGCCCGATGCCAATGTTTGTACGGAAGTGCTACGATTGCTGACGTATCTACGAGCACCCAGCGCGGCGGCGAAAGGGATGCAACTGCTCGCGGATCGGGGCCTTGGCAAACCGGTTTCGTGGAACGGCATCGAGGATCAGAACGAAAAGAAAGGATCGACATTAAAGCGGATCTCCGGTAACCCGCCGCCAACCGATGCGATCGACATCGCTTTCACGCTTCGTCAAGTTCGCCAGGGCTGGACGCCCGAACTGCGGCGTCAGTATTTCACGTTCCTCAACACTGCCGCCAAAGGCAGTGGTGGAGCCAGCTATCCCGGGTACCTAACGAACATTCGCAAGGACGCGTTAGCATCCTGCAGCAACTCCGAACGGCTGGCATTGATGGATTTGACTGGCGAAGATTTTAATCCCGTCCCCGACTTTCCCATTGAGCCACCAACCGGACCCGGTCAGGAATGGACGCTTCAGGACGCGCTGGCTGCGATGCAAGAGAGCTCGCCCAAAAGTGTTAGCTTCGAGCAAGGCCGCAGCCTCTTTCATGCGGTCAGTTGTGGAGCATGCCATCGATTCAGCGGGCTGGGTGGCGGTGTCGGTCCCGACTTAACAAGCGTTGCCAACAAATTTGACACCCGCTATCTGCTGGAATCGATCATCGACCCTAGCAAAATCATCTCGGACCAGTATCAGGCTTCGAGCGTTTTGCTAAGCGACGGCATCCTCAATGGTCTGGTGGTTGAGCAAGACGGCGCGATCCTTGTCTATCCATCCGATCCCAAAGCCGAACCAGTGCGCGTGGAACGGTCTGACATCGAACAACTCAAGCCGTCTGCGATATCACAAATGCCCACTGCACTCCTCAATCGTCTGAATGCAAACGAACTTCACAACCTCGTAGCCTACATCATGTCAGGAGGCGACAAGGGACACAAAATCTATCGGACCGGAAAAAGATGATCTATTTAATCTGTACCATTTACTGCTTCACGAAAGTCAATGGCCGGATGCAGAATTCATACACATCGGCAATTTCGGAGCTGGAACACCAAACACCCAACGTTGACCGATTGGCTAGAGAGGGACGGATTTGAGTTCTACACTCATCGGTAATAGTCGAAAACGCTCAGATCCCTTTGCTTCAATCACCATGAACACATTGACCATGTTTTTTTCATTGAACACTCTCCAGCGATCTGCCGCGTTGCAAGCATTTTTCATGCTCGCATTTTCGTGTGGAATCTTGGTTGCGATGGTAACAACGTTAGGAGCCGATCAGCGACCCAACGTTGTCGGCGATCAACGTCGCTGCGCTGGGAGTGAATCGGGTGAAGCCAACCATGAATGGCTGACGCAAAATTGCTCGCATTGTCATTCTGTAGACGACCCGAGCGGTGGCTTTGACGTTTCAAAACTAGGCGTTGATCTCGATGATCCGAAGTCTGCTCACCAATGGGTTCGCCTGCAGGATCGTGTCCGGTTGGGCGAGATGCCGCCGGAAAGTGAGCCACTCAACGATGCGGAGCGTGATGCGTTCCTAAAACAAGCGTCACGGTGGAGCACCGAAACCGAGACTAAGAAGTTCGAATCCTTTGGACGAGTGAGAGGCCGACGGCGCTAGCCGCGGGGATCAGTCAGCGCCCGTAGCTATTGCCGTGGCTAATTCAAAATTCCACTTTCACCTAGAAACCCTAAATATGTTCATCTCACAAGAAAAAGCGATCATCTCATTACAACGAGTATCGCTTATTCTCGCTTTCAACTTTGCCTTGATTGTAGCAACACGTGGTCAAGACGCCGAGCTCGACAAGAGCTTGACGGAGATCAACGATCGCTTTCAGAATATTGACGTTAAGCTCATTGAGTGGCCTGACGAGGTACACAAGCAATTGGGCGAACTCAAGAAGATCGGCTTCATGGCCTACCCCTCGAAACGTGTTGAGGGAAAACTACCGCTATTGATTACGTTGCATGGTGGCGGAGAAATTACAAACAGCACGCAAAAACAACTTGTGCGATCCTCTCAGCTCAAGGGGCTCGCGCTGGCGGAGGCGGCCGGGAAGAACCTGATTTTGCTGGAGCCACATTCGTCTGGCGATTTCGATCCCAAGCCGCTCAACATCATGCTCGATTACATCTTGAAGACTCACGAAGAAATCGATGCGAATCGCGTCTATGTGATGGGTCACAGCATGGGCGGTTCGGGAACCTGGAAGTGGATCAATGAATCGCCAGAAAGATTCGCAGCGGCTGCACCGTGCGGTTTTTCGGCTACGGAAGGCGGAGATGCCTCACGGCTTGTGAAGCTGCCGATTTGGGGGATGGTCGGAGGCAAAGATGGGAAAAACACGACGGGCATCAAGGCGATGGTCGAGCGATTAAAAGCGGTCGGGAATCCGAACGTCCAATACACAGAGTTTCCGGGCGCGACCCACGGTCCAGCAAACGCAGCCGTCTTCCACTCGGTCGATTTAGTCGAATGGATGCTTGGTTTCTCACTTGCGAAGTAGGTACACCGATCCAGTGATGACGGCTTTCGACTCCATCATCAACAAGATGCCGTTGTCATAGAGCCGGTTCAATTTTCTTACGGACTAACAACTAACTAACAACAAGTAAAGAAAGACCTCCAATGAATGCCCACTGTCGTTTGCTATCCTCCAGCCTTTTGGCGTTCATGCTCTTCAATGAGTTTGAAACCCACAAGATGTTCGCGGCCGAGCAAAAAGTTCAGCCCAAACCCAACATCGTCCTGATCTTCGCCGACGATCTCGGTTGGAAGGACGTCGGATACCACGGCCTGCCTAGTCACCATACGCTTTCTCACGCTACAAAGGAAAAAGATGGTTATTTGAATTGGGCGAAATACGACCGCTTTCTTTCGAAACGCTTCTATGGCTTTCTCAAGCAAATGGCGGAGACCGAGGATCCCATTGCTGATGGATCGCTGCTCGACAATACCCTTGTCCTCTACTGCAGTAAAACGAGTCACACACATGTCACACACATGTCACACACAACTACCCGCTCATCCTCGCCGGCGGCAAGAACATGGGACTCAAGCACGGCCTTCATCACAAACTTAGCAAGAACGGAGTAGATCAGCCGCTTAACAACCTCCTTATTGCCTTGCTCAAGCAGACGGGGTTTAGAAATCGACCGATTCGGCGACAGCACAGGAACTCTAAATGCGATACTCGGCTAAAGCAGACCATTGCAATCCAGGAATAAGCAGAAAGATGGCGGCAGAAAAATATCCTGCACTCCATTTTTCTGCCCCCATTTTTCTGCCTCTCAAAACCATGAAAACCATGATCACCATGATCACCTCTATTTTCATTTTGACTGCATTCGCAGTTAGACCGACATGTGCTCAGGAAGTTTCTAATCCCAATATTATCTACATTATGGCAGATGAATTTGGCTACTACCAACCGGGCTTCATGGGTTCCAAAGTAGTCAAGACCCCGAACTTGGATCGGATGGCGAACGGAGGCATGATTTTTCGCAACATGCTGGCTGGCAATGCATCCTGCGCGCCGACACGTTGTTCATTGTTGACGGGCAAACATCCCGGACATGCAGCGATTCGCTCCAATCAAGACAAGTCGATTCGCGGCGAAGAAATAACGATCGCCGAAGTGTTGAAGCAAAAAGGCTATGCCACCGGTGGATTCGGCAAATGGGGTGTGGGCGGTCGCGGTTCCGAAGGTGTCCCGGAACGCAATGGGTTCGATCTGTTTTTCGGTTACTACCATCAAGCCCACGCACACAGCTACTATCCGCCCTACCTGATCCGCAATAGCGAAGAGGTGCCTCAAGCGGGAAACAAAGGGGGCCGAAATGGCCAGACCTACTCAGCCTATGTGATTCATAACGAGGCTAAGACATGGATTCGCGAACACGCCAGAAAACCGTTCTTCGCCTATCTCTCCTACACGCTGCCTCACGGCCCGTTTGCGATTCCTGAAAGCGATCCCTCGCTCGAAGTCTACAAAGGCCAGGGGCTAACCAAGGACGAACTCCTCTACGCTGCCATGATTACGCTGCTTGACACGCAGATCGGAGAAATCGTAGCGATGCTCGACGAGTTGGGCATCGAAAAGAACACACTCATTCTTTTCTCCGGCGACAACGGATACGGAAAGACATTGGACGGGAACAAAGACCCCAACTCCCATTTCGTTTTTCGCGGCGAGAAGTCGAACCTTTACGACGGCGGTATACGAGTTCCTTTCTTTGCTTATTGGCTAGGTAAAATTCCTGGCGGCAAGACCAGCGATCACTTGTGCTATTTCCCTGACGTCATGCCTACAATTGCGGAAGTGACCGGTACTTTAGTTCCTGACGAGGCGGATGGAATTTCCATTCTTCCAACTCTCATTGGCGAAAAGGCTGCCGGGCATGCGCAAGCGATGCACGACTACTTGTATTGGGAACATCTGAATTGGAAGGCACTCCGCCAAAATGATTGGACGATCGTTGCGTCCAAATCAAACGCTTGGGAGTTGTACAATCTCAGCGACGATCCGGGGCAGACCAACAATCTGGCCGACCGCAACCCGGAGAAACTCAAAATGCTAACGATGCTTGCAGATAAAGCTCATCAGACTCAGCGTCAGGGTGAGTATGAGACTCATGAATTAGATACTCGCGACAAGCGAAGCAAGTAGTATGTTTGCTTCAATTTTGGAATAGGCAGAAAGATGGGGGCAGGAAAATGTCAAGCACTATATCTTTCTGCCCCCATTTTTCTGCCTATCACGGCGCACTTTCCAGAACGCTAGTTCGTTCACAGATTTCGAATTGTCTGATTGGGTATGCATAGAATGAAGACATCTCAAACGGCTTTACGATCTGGATGCGAATCCTTTGCGATGTTGCTTCCGTACATCTTAGCAACGTCGTTGCTTGGCAGTGTAGCTATGGTAAGCGCAGAAACGGCAAATGCAGCTCAGCGCAAGCCCAACATTGTGCTGATCTTTGCCGACGATCTCGGTTGGAAGGATGTCGGCTATCAAGGTGGAGTCGGCTTTGAAACTCCGAATATCGATCGGCTGGCTAAGGAGGGCATGGTCTTCACCAATGGCTACGCGGCGGCTGGCAACTGCGAACCCAGCCGGGCTTGCCTGTTGACGGGAAATTATACGCCACGCCACGGTGTCATTGCTGTGAACTCATCCGCCCAAGGACCAGTTGAGCAGATGCGGTTGATTCCCATTCCCAACGTCAACGGTCTGCGTAAGGAACATATCACGATGGCTGAAACGCTCAAGGGAGCTGGCTACGCGACCGGAATCTTTGGTAAATGGCAATTGACAAGGCAAGTTGGCGTTGAACCGCAGGAACAGGGATTTGATGTCGTTTTCCAATCCGATGAAAGTTGGGGGAAAGTACCGGATAAGGAAAAAGAAACTTATCAGGGAGAGAATCCCAAGGGGATCTACTCACTGACCAGCGCGGCCTGTGAATTCATGGAGAGCAACCAAGAACGTCCGTTTTTCGTCTATTTGCCGCACTATGCGATTCATGCTGGACTGTCTTCTCGCAAAGCAAGTCTAGCGAAGTTTAAGGGAAAGGAGATTGATGAGAAGCACGCTAGCCCTTTTTACTTGGCGAATACCTATGACTTGGATGATGGAGTAGGTATCGTCATGAAGAAACTCAAGGAGCTGGGGCTTGAAGAGAACACGCTCGTTGTCTTCACAAGTGACAACGGTGGCACGCAAGAGGCCGTACAGGAACCGTTGCGTGGCAACAAGGGATGTTACTACGAAGGCGGGATACGCGAACCCTTTATCGTTCGCTGGCCGGGCGTTACTACCCCTGGCAGCCGCTGTGACGTTCCGGTGATCAGCCAGGACTTCTTCCCGACATTCCTTGCTGCGGCAGGCGTGCCCATGTCGAAAGGCAAGGAGCCCGAAGGCAACGAGCTCGATGGCGAGAATTTATTGCCACTGCTAAGTGGCAAGGGTTCGCTTCAACGTGAGGCGATCTTTTGGCATTTTCCTGGATACCTAGATGGCCCGATTACTCGCGGTCGCGAATTGGATGTTCGCACAGGTTTCCGCACGCGCCCGATCAGCGTCATTCGCAAGGGAGACTGGAAGCTTCATCTTTTTCTGGAAGAATGGGTGCTCGATGGCGGACGCGAAAAACTTGCAACCAACAACGCGATCGAACTCTACAACCTGAAAGAAGACATTGGCGAACGTGTCGATTTGTCGAATTGCAATCTTGTGAAACGAGATGAACTGCTTAACGACTTGCTCGCATGGCAAAAGTCCATCAACGCACCGATACCGACTGAAGCCAATTCGAAATACACGCCAGATGTGGCGGCGAAGTCCAAGGGGAAACGAAAGCAGTCGAAAAACCAATGACTGGAAACGAGCTTGTTAGTCACGATTTCAATTTCGGAGTAGACAGAAAAATGGGGGCAGAAATATTTCGAGCATCCAATTTTTCCGCCCCCATTTTTCTGCCTTTCACATACTCTTTAATCGAATCATCAACCTAGGCGCTCTGCTACTATGTCAAAATTTATCTCCTTGAACATGCTGAAATCTTTTTCAATCAAGACGCTTGCGTGCCTCATCCTATTGAGCATTTCGATTCGGTTGGACGCCGCAACGCCGAGCGCAAACCAACCATCCAATGTTCTCATGATCGCAATTGACGATCTGAACGATTACGTGTCGGTTTTGCAAAACCATCCTGGGATCCAAACTCCCAACTTCGATCGATTGGCAAAACGGTCGTTAAACTTTACTCGTGCGTATTGCGCCGCACCCCTATGCAATCCATCTCGCGTCGCGGTATTGACGGGCATGGCACCCCACCAAACGGGGATTTATCAGTTGGGCGATCTGCTGACGAAGTCACCACCTGCGATGGCAGCGATGGCGTTGGAAGAGCAGTTCAAGCGGCATGGCTACGACACCTACCTGACCGGCAAGTATTACCACGCGGGCGAAAGCCATTGGTGGCCGACGGATCGTCTTGACGCCATGTGGACGCAGAGGAAGCTACCGTTCAGCGATCACGGACCGAAAGATGGTAAGAACAAAGTCATGGGTGGTGGGATACTTGCTATCGGCCCCGCACCAGCCGGTATGGAGTCGATGCCAGATGTCGCGATTCTGAAAAACACGAAAGCCTGGCTTACCGAGGAACGCGATAAACCGTTCTTCATTGCTCACGGTATCAGCAAACCGCACTTATCGTTTGTTGTTCCACAAGAATTCTTCGATCTGTATCCATTCGACTCCGTCGTCCTTCCCGAAGTACCTATAGACGATTGGTCCGACATTCCCGATACGGTTAGAACTTATTTCTTAGGGAAGGGCGACCTGGAGGGTTTCGCTAAAGTCCGCGACGCGAAAAACGGATGGAAGGAAATCATGCAGGCGTACATGGCCAGCATTTCGTTCTGCGATTGGGTGCTGGGGCAGATCCTCGATGATCTCGACGCGAGCTCCCACGCCAAGAATACGATCGTTGTTCTCTGGTCCGATCATGGCTATCACATCGGCGAGAAGTCGCGGCTACATAAACGTGCCTTGTGGACCCAAGCGTCGCGAGTTCCGTTTCTGATCAGTGTGCCGGGTATGGCCTTGGCAGGGAAAACTTGCGATGCACCGGTCAGCCTGCTGGACATCTACCCAACGCTCAATGAAATTTGCGGGCTGAGTCAAACGGTCCCACAAAAGCTGGCCGGTCACTCCGTCGCATCGCTGCTGAAAAACCCCGATGCAAACTGGCCGTATGTGGCCGTGACATCCCATGGCGAGGGCAACGCGGCAGTCACCGATGCTCGATATCACTACATTCATTACGCCGACGGTGCCGAAGAACTGTACGACCATCAAACAGACCCACGCGAATTTGTAAATTTGGCGAAGCAGCCGGAATGGAAGCCGGTCATTGAACGACTGTCAGCGGACCTGCCAACCTCTTGGGTGCCCGAGGGACGCAAGAATAGTAGGGCGAATGAAGTTCTCTCCAAGGAACAAGAATGACAAACCAAAAAAAGAAACGAAAAACGAAAGATCAATAGCGCTCGACCCTTCCCAAGGTGGAGTAGAGTCACTTACGACCGCGAGGTCGATCTGCCCATCTATGACCTTACCTTGTGTGTAATCAAACTCAAAACTGACTACTTTGCGCGTCGATCACAAGTTGCGATGAACCGGAAGTTAACGCCCACGGTTTTCGGCCCATGTTGGGATCGATACACTACTTTGTCCAGCCCTCCTTACACAAAGAAAGAATTAAAATGACACGTTTGCAATCGGCAATCGCAGTCCTGTTCATGCTCATTGCTTCGGCGGCCACCGCTCAAGAGCCAGGTTCGGATGAGTTCATCACGATCTTCAACGGCAGGAACCTCAACGGTTGGTCGGGTGATTCCCAGTTCTGGTCGGTCGAGGACGGAGCGTTTACTGGTGTTACCGACGGTTCGTTGAAAATGAACCGTTTTATAACATGGACAGGGTCAAAAGTTCGCAATTTTGAATTGCGAGTCAAAGTCAAGGTCAGCGCCGGCGGCAACAGTGGCTTACAGTACCGTGGTACGATGCGACCGGATCTAGGGTTCGACGTGGTGACCGGTTACCAGTGTGACGTTGTTTCTAATAATCAAGATTACAACGGTATGCTCTACGAAGAAAAAGGACGCCGCATTCTAGCCCATACGGGAGAAAAGGTGATTATCGACGTCGATGGTCAGTCCTGGATCGTAGGCAAGGTCCCGGTGAAGGAATTTGCAGCCAATGAATGGCACGACTACCGAGTGCTTGCCGAGGGCAATCACTATCAACACTGGATCGATGACCATCAAACTGCCGATCTCATCGACTTGGATGAGAAAGGTCGTGCGTTAGAAGGTGTCCTGGCTGTCCAAGTGCACGTCGGTCCCGCGATGAAGATTCAGTACAAGGACTTTAAATTAAAGCACTTGCCTGACAGCCTCTCGTTAATACAGGAATCAGAAGCGAAGATTCCGGTTGGGTCGTTGGGTGTAAAACCTCAAGCCAAGCTACCCAAAGACTGGCAACCACCGTTGTACGGTCAATCAAGCAAATGAAATCGGGCATCCGCTCGCCTCGCAAGAACGGAACGAAGGGGAGACAGAATGGCAGAAAGATACGCGGCGGCTGGCAACTGCGAACCCAGCCGGGTTTCGGTCTAATGGAGTGATCGCCTAAGCCCAGGAGTAAAGGATCGCCGATTTCGTCCGCTTTTTCGTCCGCAAATTTTGGTTTCCTCACTAACCGGCGCCGCTGGCTACCTATTTTACTCCTAAAGGCGAGTTCTGTCCCGTCGTCGTTTCAAGATGCTAGATTGATTTACCTTGCAGCTCTTGCAAGCAAAAGCAAGGGCGGATGGTGCGGGACCAGTTTGTCATATATGTTCTATCTTTGGGAGTCGATCCAGATGCGTAAGAAGCAATTGAAACGAAATCGGGGTTTCACTTTGGTTGAACTTCTTGCAGTTATCGCAATTGTCGGCATTTTAGTGGGGTTGTTACTTCCTGCTGTCCAAGCCGCTCGTCGGATGCAATGCACAAACAACCTCAAGCAACTTGGCCTTTCGGTCCTCAACCACGAGAGTGCTTTCAAGAAGTTTCCTATAGGAACGACTGGTCGTTCGCTTCCAACTGGCAGTTACGCCAACGCAAATCCTCGAGTCGCTTTCATCTCGCGCGTATTGCCCTACATTGAGCAAGGAAACATCGCTTCCATCTATGATTTGACAGTAAACTTCAATCACGCAAACAATGCTCAAGCTCGATCGCAAAAACTGCCTTTTATGCAATGCCCATCGGATCAGACCAATGACCCGTGGACTGGCACCTTGGATTACAAGGGGAATTGCGGAGTGAACTGGGGACGCTGGAGTTTCATCAATCAGGGTGGTCCTGCTACGAACCCAGCACCGCTAAACATAACGCCAATCAAAAAATCAATAACGGTAGTCTTATGCGTCGGAGCGACTCGCCTACGATGAATCTATTCGCGAATGCCGTCCGAAGTGGTTGGATCACTTTATTGTTGCTATGTCTAGTCGCGAATGCGACCTTGGCACAGTCACCTGCAAAGCATGTCCTCCAACCGCCTCAGGATGTCCTCAATGCGTTAAGCCATCACTGCATGGAGTGTCATGGCAACGATGCTCCCGAGGGTAACTTTTCGGTCGAACGGCTCGTCAGCGACTCGACGGTAAGTACTGCACCAGAACCCGATGAATTAGCGAGTTGGCTACGGCTGGAACGAGTGCTGATCAATGGCCAGATGCCACCTGCGGATGCGAAGCCGATTGCGAAACCGGAGCGCGCGACGTTGACTCGGTGGATCAGCAATGCCATCACGTCAGTCGTTCGAACTCAAAAGCCGATCGAACGCATGAAGCTACGAAGACTCAACAATGTCGAGTACTCGAATACGATGCGAGACTTGCTCGGTATCGATATGGATTTCACCGGTGAGCTGCCAGCCGATTCACGATCCGACGATGGCTTCGTGAATGAGCCTAGCGCGCTATTGATCTCGTCGGAGCATCTGCAATCGTATTTGGCCACGGCGAGGGCGGCGATGGACAGGACCATCGTCAGCGGTCCAGCTCCGAAAAAGTATCACCATACGTTTACGGAAAGCCAACGTGATCGCAAGGAGCGAAAGACCGATCTTACCAATCGACTCGGGCGCAACAGTGTGTTCTTTGCAAAGATCGAAAAAGACTATCCGGAACAGGGAACGTTTGCCATCCGAGTCAAACTCTCCGCAGAGCTTCCAGCACACGTTGGACCACCGATCCTCCAAATCGATGTCGGTTACAGACCAGATACTCAGGTCCTGTTCCGCACGTTGGCCGAAGTCGAGATCAAGCAAGAAGCGTCCCAGGAACTCGAGTTCCATGGCCGGATCGAAAACTTCCCGTTGCCGGTGCGAGGTCAAGGAAAATATCCTGGACTTCAGATCAAGTTGCGGAACTCGCATGACGATCGATCGCCGAAGCCCGAACCGATAAAAAATAAACAGCCAGGCGAGCCATGGATTTTTCCAAATGAACCGCACCTGCCCAAAATATTGATCGAGTCGATGGAGTTTCGCTCACCGATCAATGACGCTTGGCCGCCACAAGCGCATCGAGCGATCCTGTTCGATTCTCCGCTTCGCGAAAGTGATCCCACGGCTTACGCAGAGAAAGTTCTCGCCGAATTCGTGCCTCGTGCCTTCCGCAGGCCGATCAAGCCGACGGAGCTCAATCTATTTATCGATTTCTACAAAGAGAATCGGGTTCGGTATCCAGACTTGGAATCAGCCATGCGTGAAACACTGGCGATGGTCTTGATCCACCCGGACTTTCTCTTCCTAAACAAGACTACTGGCAATGATTTACAACCAGCGATTAGCCCGCGAACGCTTGATGATTGGGAATTGGCATCGCGATTATCGTACTTTTTGTGGAGTACCATTCCCGATGAAGCGTTGCAGACCGCCGCCGACAGTCACCGGCTGCACGATGCGGAGGAACTAACGCGTCAAGTCGATCGAATGCTTGTGGATCATCGAGCGACTCGCATGGCGTCTCAGTTTGTTGACCAATGGCTATGCCTGGATCGAATGGAACGCGTTGCCATCAACCCAGAGGTCTATCCGAAGTTTGACTCGCAGCTAAAACGTGACATGCGGATAGAAACTCAAAAGTATTTCCAAGAGGTTCTCGATCAAAATTTGAGCGCGATGCAGTTGTTGAAATCTGATTTTGCGATGTTGAACGAACCTCTCGCTCGGCATTATGGAATCGCGGGTGTCCTAGGTCGCGAGTTTCGACGGGTTGTACTAGAACCACAGCAACATCGTGGCAGTTTGCTCTCGCAGGCGAGTGTTTTGTTGGCAAACTCAACGGGCAGCCAGTCGCATCCTATTCGCCGCGCCGTCTGGGTACGAGATCGACTGCTCAATGATCCGCCAGAGAGCCCTCCCGCTGACGTCCCAAGCCTTGAACGAATCGATCCAAATTTTGCCAAACGATCGATTCGCGAGCAGTTGGATATTCATCGCGATACAAAATCGTGCAATGCATGTCATCGGAGCCTTGATCCGTGGGGATTTGCGTTGGAGAACTTCGATGCAGTCGGGCTTTGGCGAACGGAATCGGTTAATGTGACGGCCCAACTGCCAAGTGGAGTGACACTCGATGGTTTTTCAGACTTGCAAAACCATTTGTTATCGTCATGTCGAGAGCAATTTGCACGCTCGCTTGTGAACAGGTTAACGTCCTATGCATTGGGTCGAAAACTTGACGTTTACGATCGCCCGTTATTGGATGATCTATGTGAATCGTTTGCAGCGGATGAGTACCGGCTCAAAGGACTCATTCGATCGATTGTGCGATCAAGGGATTTTCAGGAGAAATGATATGGCAACAAAATCTTGGCGCCTAAGTCGTCGAACTTTCTTGATGGGAACCGGTGTTTCGCTCGGGCTACCTTGGTTGGAGTGTATGGCCGACGAGACACAACGAACCGCCGCTGCGCATTCGCCCAAGTTTTGCGCCATGTACTTTGGGTTTGGTGTCAGCCTGCCGGAGGAAGCAAGCGACGATGCGCAGTGGCGATGGTTCCCCAAAGGAGATGGTGCAAACTATCAATTCAACGAGAGCCTCAAACCGTTGGAAGCCCATCGTGAGAGGCTTACGGTCGTGGGTGGACTGTCGCATCCGCGTGGCCGCAAAATGGGAGGTCACGATACTGGCGACACGTTCTTGACTGGCGCACTGATGAATGAAAAGTCGCTGGTCAACACGGTCTCCCTCGATCAAGTCATCGCGAAGGCATGGGAAGGCCAAACACGTTTTCCTTCCTTGGTAATGTCGACCGATGGCGGCGTCGGCGAGCCAACACGTTCCAGCACTTTGTCATATGATCTTCAAGGTCGCCCAGTTCCGGCACTGAACGAACCACGGCGAATTTTCGAACGCTTGTTCGGTGCGGGAGACGCGGAATTGCATGATCAGCAACGGAGGTTTTCATCAACTGCTTCGATGCTCGACCGCGTGCTAGCCGATGCTTCGTCGCTGCGGTTGCGACTGGGGCACAGCGATCAATCTAAACTCGATGAGTATTTGGACGCAGTTCGCGAAACGGAAAAGCGAGTTGCGAACTCACAAAAATGGCTGGAGATACCCAAGATCGAACTGAATGATGACGAACGCAAGAGTTTGAATTTGGATTCCGACGATCAAGCACCGTTTCGGTACATCCAAACGATGTACGACTTGATATTCCTCGCGTTTCGGACCGATTCGACACGCGTTGCGACCTATCAAATCACTAATATGGCCGATGCTTCGTCGAATGCGATCAAGTTTCCGCAATTGATCGGCTTCAGCGAAAATCTTCACAAGTTGGCTCACAATTGGAACAAGCCCGGCGGAGCGGAAGAGCTTGGGCGATGGGATCGTTTGATGGTCGAGCAGTTCGCCAACTTCATTGAGCGAATGGCGTCGGCCAAGACGGATGACGGTGTATCCAACGGTTCGCTTCTAGATGAAACCGTTGTGTTGTACGGTAGCAGCAACAGCCATACGCATCAAAACACAAACTATCCATTGATTCTTGCTGGCGGCAAGCGATTGGGGCTTCGTCACGGAAGATTTTTGCGGTTTGGCGAGGAAATTCCTCTATCCAATCTGTTCGTGACCGCGCTGAATCGCCTCGGAGTCAGCCGCGATTCATTTGCAGATAGTGAAGGCGAGATTTCAGAGTTGACGACAGTATAATCAAATCGGCATTTCAAAAACAAATGGATAACATCGATGCAATCTAGGAGTGAGCGGAAATCAACAGGGCATTTCGGACATAGGTGCCGATTGATGATCGCGGCATCCGTTCTAGCTTTGTTGCTTTTGCTTGGTCAGGGGCGATGGAATCCGTCGATTGCAGATGAACTGCCAAACGGCGTCGCCGAGGTGATTACGAAGTATTGCTCGCATTGTCACGACGCAGATACCAAAGAAGGCAAACTCGACCTCACTTCGTTGACGTTCGATCCGGTTCGACGCGTCAACTTCGATACGTGGGTCAATGTCTTCGATCGCGTTGCGAAGGGTGAGATGCCTCCCAAAGGCGAATTACGGCCATCGGAAAAGGAACTAACTGACTTCCAACAGTCTATTTCCGATTCGCTGATCTCCGTTGAGCGAGCGCGCGTTGCAACTGAGGGGCGTTCGACTCAACGCCGACTCAATCGTTTCGAGTACGAGAATACCATTCGCGAGTTGCTGCACGCCCCCTGGCTTCAGCTCAAGGATTTGCTCCCTGAGGATGGCGAGGCGTATCACTTCAATAAAGTCGGCGACGCACTCGATATGTCGCACGTGCAGATTGCCCGCTATCTCGCCGCCGCAGAGTACGCACTGAGGCAAGTCACTGCCAAATCCGCTGCGCAGCCCGAGACAAAAATAACTCGCTACTACGCACGCGAGCAGGACTCGTTCGTGCGGAATATTGTCAAGTACAAGTCGGAACCTGAGCGGATCGTGATACCGATTCTAGGCTACAAATCGCAACCTGAGATATTCGCCAAGAAAGCACCCGTCTCCGTCGGCGAGTCCGATCCGGTGCTACGTGAGCTCGAAGCATTCGTTGAAATCGCCAGCCAGTATGAATCTTACGAAATGGACTTTGACAAGTTTAAGGCTCCCATGGCCGGACGATACAAGCTTCGATTCAAAACCTATACGGTCCAAGTGGGCCCAACCAAGCCTGTGCCACCTGCTATGGATGAACGGTGGTGGATTCCAGACTTGGAGGACGTGACCATTGGTCGACGTTCTCAAACTGTTTCGATCTGTTCGGAAACACCGCCCCGACAATTGCGGTTGCTCGGCAAGTTCGATACGCCTCCGCTACCGACAGTGCACGAGCTCGACGTGTGGCTACTGAAGGGAGAAACGATTCGACCCGATTGCTCCGGATTCTATCGAGCTCGCCAAGGTGCTGGTCGCTTTCGAAACCCAAATGCGACACTCGAAGGTGCGCCTGGCGTCGCGTTTCAATGGATGGAAGTCGAGGGCCCAATCCACGAAACATGGCCGTCCAAGGGGCATGACATGCTGTTCGGTGATTTGGCGATCCTAGAAATCGATCCGATCCAAAATGAGCCGACGGCGCTAGACAAGGTATTGCATCAGCCGAAGGGCGCTAGCCCGCGGTTGGCCGAAACCCCATTAACCGGGGCTATCTCCCAACGGTCAATCATTGAAGTGGCATCGAAGGCCCCATACGTCGACGCCGAGATTTTGCTGAAACGCTTCATGCAAGCAGCCTATCGACGCCCCGTCCTAGACACCGATGTGCAACGCTTCCTGACATTGGCTCATCAATCGTTAAAATCGGGCCGGACGTTTGTCGACTCAATGATCACTGCTTACAAAGCTGTTCTCTGTTCGCCCGAGTTTATTTGCCTTCAAGAAGAGCCTGGGAAACTCGATGACTATGCTCTCGCGTCACGATTGTCTTACTTTTTGACCAACGCGGCACCTGACCAAGACCTTCGGGAGCTAGCTCGTAGCGGTCAACTTCATGACCGAGCGGTGCTGCGTACTCAAACGGAACGATTGCTAAACAGCCCAAAGTCAACACAGTTTGTGAACGCGTTTCTCGACTACTGGCTCGAACTGCGCAAGATGGTGGGTGCAGCACCTGACCCTATACTTTACGGTGATTACTATCTCGATGACTTGCTGACCGAGTCTGCGCTCGAGGAGACGCAGGCATTCTTTAGCGAGATGATTCGATCGAATTTGTCAACCCGTACAATTGTCGATTCCGATTTCGTCATGGTGAACGAATGACTCGCCAAGCATTACGCGCTGCCTCCTTTCGAAGGGGTCCAGATTCGCAAAGTGTCTCTACCGCCTGATAGCCCGCGCGGTGGTATCATGACTCAAGCTAGCGTTCTTAAGGTCACGGCGGATGGTGTCACGACTTCGCCGGTGCTTCGTGGTGCATGGATCATGGATCGAATACTTGGCAAACCTGCGCCGCCACCACCCAAAAACGTTTCTGCGGTCGAACCCGACACACGCGGTACGACCACCATTCGGCAGCAGTTGGCCAAACACCGTGAAGTCGAATCGTGCTCTCTGTGCCACAAAGACATCGACCCACCTGGATTTGCGATGGAAAGTTTCGACGTCGCCGGTGGCTGGAGAGAACGCTATCGGGCTGTCAACGACAAGAAGGTTCCTGCGGAAGAAGGCATTGGGCACGGCGGCCAAAAACTTCTATTTCATTATGCGCTGGGAGTCGATCCGAGCGGAGTCTTGCCGGATGGCCGGAAGTTTGCCGATGTCCGCGAGTTCAAACGGCTGCTACTCGCAGATGAGCCACAAATAGCTCGCAATTTAGTTCGACAGTTGCTCGTTTATGCGACAGGTGCGCCAGCGCTTTTCAGTGATCGACGGGAGGTCGAACGTATTCTCGACCAATGCCGCGACTCCGAGTTCGGCACGCGGTCGCTCATTCATGAACTCGTGCAGAGCGAACTTTTCCTCAACAAATAGCCAACGTCGCCATACAATAGAATATCATTAAGGCGAGCGGCAGATGGAAATATCCCAACCCGCTGCGTAAGCGAGGGACCGTCCCTCGCTTACGCAGCGGGTTGGGATGGTAAGGTATTATCTGCCGCTCGCGTAACAGAGTTCCTCCGAATCCAAGACACTATGATGCAACCATCCTCAAATCGAAATTACGATCGAAACACTGATTCGCTCAAGGCAAATTCGCGGCGCAAGTTTTTGCGAGGCGTCGGCACCCTGATGTCGCTTCCACTGTTGGAATCGATTAGGCCAGCACGCTCGCGAGCGGCGACAGGCAGTGAGTTGGATCGTGCCAAGCCGCGGCGGATGCTCGGCATTTGCAATAATTTAAGTTTGCTACCGGATAATTTTTTCCCAAAGCAGGCAGGCCGGGACTATGAGTTGTCGCCCTATTTGAAACTTCTTGAATCGCATCGCGACGATTTCACGGTTTTTACCGGCGTGTCGCATCCTGACGTCGATGGTGGCCATCCGGCTGACGTTTGTTTCTTGTCTGCAGCACCCCATCCCAACAGCAGTGGTTTTCGCAATTCGATTTCGATCGACCAGTACATAGCGGAGCGGGTCGGTCACTTGACACGCTTTCCGTCGCTGACGTTGGGAGTCAACGCCAAACCCGGTTTAACAAGCCTTTCATTTACCGCATCCGGAGCCTTAATACCGTGCGAGAACAATGCATCGGACGTGTTTCGGCAGATGTTCATCCAAGGGACGCCTTCCGAAGTTGCGGCTCAAATGCAACGGCTCGATGAGGGTCAAAGCATCATGGACGCGGTGGCTGG
Organism: Pirellula sp.; assembly: GCA_031372345.1. Classification (GTDB taxonomy): domain Bacteria; phylum Planctomycetota; class Planctomycetia; order Pirellulales; family Pirellulaceae; genus JBKCUI01. The sequence continues at coordinate 7,033 of JANMLD010000078.1, read as the reverse complement.
TCAAGCCAAAGATCTACAGCGCAAAGTCACTGCACGCGATCGAAATCGACTGGATCAGTACTTCACAAGCGTGCGAGAATTGGAGCAACGCTTGCAGATGTCGCGTCGATGGGGAAACAGCCCCTTGCCGGTCGTAAACCACCCGATCCCGGTGGATCCCGCAAGCCCCAAGGAGTACATGGACAAGGTCAAGCTCATGTACGACATGGCCCGCCTGGCGTTCGAGACCGACTCGACGCGCTGCATTTCGTTGATGCTCGATGGGTTGCATTCGCCCGCCATCGAGTTTGGCGATACCAAGTTCACGGACAGCTATCACCTAACGTCGCATCATGGCAAGAAAGAAGGCAAGCTTAAGTTTCTCAAAGCGGCTGATGAAGAGCACATGAAGTTGCTGGCTGGTTTGTATTCCGAACTAAAAGCAGTCGAGGAAGACGGCGAACCGCTTTTAGACCGAACGATGGTCCTCTATGGATCCAATATGAACAGCGCGAATTCGCATGCCACGACTAACCTGCCCATCCTGCTTGCTGGAGGTGGGTTCAAGCATGGACAACATCTCGTGTTTGACAAAGATCGCAACTACCCTTTGCCAAATCTCTTTGTCTCTATGCTCCAGCGAATGGGCATCGAGTCGGATCGATTCTCCACATCAACTGGCACCATGCGCGGGTTGGAATTGAGCTAGAGTAGAACAATTGTCCTCAATTGTCCTTGGCTACCCTCTACTTTCGATAGGTTAGGATTCGTCATGAAGCTTCGTACTACTTTTTTCGTGCGTTTCATTGGTTTGACATTTGCCTTCGCAGTGAGTGCAGCGGACGATGAACCGTGGCAGTCGTTATTCAATGGTTCAGATTTCGCTCATTGGAAAGTGGTCGCGCTTCGTGATCCAGCGCCAGCCGTTATCGAGGACGGCGCGATGGTATTGCGTCAACGCATCAACACGGTGGAGCATACGTTCGTCACGACCGAAAAGAGGTACGGCGATTTCATCTTGGAATTGGAAGTCAAGGACGATCCGGAATTCAATAGCGGTATCTTGCTCCGTTGTTCCGATGCGCCAGCCGAAGCCGCAGTGCGGCTGAACGGCTATCAAGTCAAGATCGACAATACCAAGCGAGCCTGGACCGGCGGAGTTTTCGATGATTTCGGCAATGGATGGCGATGGTTGTTCGATCTCAAGGACAATGCCGCTGGCCGAGAGGCGTTCAAATTCAAGGAGTGGGCACGAATTCGAATGGAATGCATAGGGCCAACGATCAAGGTATGGGTCAACGGTGTTCCGACTTGCAATCTCATTGATGATAAGTATCGAGAGGGCTATATCGCGTTCAAGATTCATTCCGTGGGAAACAAGCCCAATGCAACTGAGAGCTCGATCCGGTTTAGGGACATTCGTATCTTGACCGAACAACCTGAGAAATACGCTAAACCCATGGACCTCGAAGCGCGTAGGGCTTCGACTGTGCCCGGCGAATATGATAAAGCATCTCCATAGACGGCTACCCATAATTCTTCGTTTATACCCAGTCTTTTCGTTGCTCGGTCGCTTAACCCCCGCAGTGAATTTGGCTCTCTCCGACTCTCTCTACCTCATAACCTCTCGAAAGCCTAATAAACCGATTTCGACCAGAAAGCGCCAAACTGGACTATGACTATGACCAAATCAAGTATCGAGTCGATTACGACACAAGAAATTCACGAAACGCCGGTTTGGCGTTTCGTAAGTAGACCTAGAAGTGACGAGACGGAGTTGACTCCTGTTCGAAAGCTTCCATGCAAAAACTTAAATGGTCGTTTAGTCGGAGTGCAAGTTACGCTTGCGGATGGATCAGTTGCATGGAGCTTTCTTGGAAACATCGACACAACAAATTCGAGATTGACGGAGCATTTCATCACTTTCCGAAGGAGAGCCCGATACGCTTATTGGGTTAATTCAAAAGGAGCCACGAGAACGACTTACGAGAGCGGAGATAATTGCAATGGCCGTACCATAATCTGCAGATTTCACCGTTGAAGCCAACTGCAGGAGTACGACGCTTCCACAGTGGGTGAGATGCCGTTGCATCCTGCCAACCAATTCGAGAATCTCAATGCCAACGAATCTAGGAAGTTTGCAGACTGACAATCCGCGTGGAAATGGAAGACGCTTGTCGGATTCTTGTTGCAAGTACGCCTAACGCGACTTTAAAATTTAGGTCTTCGACAAACTCGTGCTCGCCGAGAGCGCACCCAAAGGTATACTATTTGTCAATTAGGATAATTGTCATGAACAAGACTTTTCTAACCTTGCTTGCATTGTGCTTCGGTGCAGCCATTACCTATGTCGATTCCCTCCCGAACTGGGACGATACTGGAATAACCGCGATGACTATACTGTTGACATGTGGAGTCTTTTCATTTTTATCACCGAGCCGATGGTGGGTCTGGACAATCGCTGTAGGATTGTGGATTCCAATAATTGGAATCGCTCGCACACAAAATTTCGCCACGATCTTGGCTCTAATCGTGGCCTGTCTTGGGGCGTTACTGGGAATGTCGATTCGCAACGGCATTTCGAACAAAACGGCGGTATCAAGACAAGTACCCTAATAGAATCAGACATCTACACACGCGGCAGTCGGAAGGGAAGCGGACGTTGGCACAATGGATGAGTTAGCCAGGAATCCCGCCTCAGTCCAACCTGTGGAAGCCGCAGCTGCTAGGTTGCTGGCTAGGTCAATCCTGCAATCGTTGTCGAATCGGTCGGCGTTGTTTGATCTATTTAAGTCTTTCCAGCTTGCCTTTCCTACGGACAATATTCTTATAGTCCCATTGTATGGCCTTGCTTTTCTTCAGCCATCGCCGCAATACGGTTTTCTTGATCTCGGAAGCGTCAATGTAAAAGACGGAAGCATCCTTGAATTTCTTTCCAATGACTTTCAACCCCACTTCATCGAAATCAGCGCCGCTCCAAAACATCAATCTGATTCCGAGTTTCTGCTTGCTGTACCCAAAAATTGGATTGCCATCCAGGAACCATACCGGATGCGCATGCCAAATCTTGCTCTCAGCCCCAGACAGACCAAGGTCGATCTCTACCGCCAGTACATCGCATATTTCCTTGTCGCTAGGATCCCTCATTTCGTTGTACTTCAAAATCTCTGGCGTCAAGTCATATCTCCAACTGTATAAGAATCCAAGCAAGTCCTGGGGTTGTGGCGAGAACCATTCGAATAAAAGCTGTCGACTCTGACCTTGATCTAGCTCTGCGAATGTACGCTTCCCCGCGGCTAGGGTACTCCACTCTATCCGATCCAACAGTCGCACGCCACCTCCACAAGTGGACACAGAAGCAGCGTCTTGGAAGGAATCGGACGCTCGCACAATGCACCCACAATCCGTCAGTCCAACCTGTGGAAGCGGCAGACGCTGCTAGGTTGCTGGATAGACCGATCCTGCAGGAGTACGACGGTAGCTGTCCATTTTACGGCAGCGATATAGCAGCGACATTGGGTAATTTGGTATTTTGCCCGGATGGATGCGAAAACAGCACGCTCCGCTTGGGAGCAAAATAAAACAGTTGATGTCGAATCATTGCTTGAACTGGTTGGCCTATCGATCAAAAATTGCGGCTGGCCGCAAACCTCGCCCTATAAATGTTGGCGTCGCCACGACGAATATGATCAGGAAACTCTAGCCTAGGGATGATTGTCATTAAGAAGGCACGCCCAAATTTTTCGCCCCAGGTTGTCGATTCCTCGCAGTCTCAATCGACTATACTTCGTCGTGAGCGGACTTGACCCTCGCGATTCACCTTCAATCCCAGGACCGATCACCATGGCCACCAATATTTTTGTCAATTTGCCCGTTAAGAGTTTGGAACGATCCAAGGCGTTTTTCATTGCCTTGGGCTATTCGTTCAACGCTCAATTCACGGACGACACGGCAGCCAGCCTCGTGATTAGCGACAACATTTATGCGATGCTGCTGACGCACGAGAAGATGAAAGAATTCACCAGCAAAGCGATCGCGGATGCGACCAAAACGACTGAGGTGATTGTCTGCCTGTCGTGCGAAAGCCGAGAGGCGGTCGATTCGTTAGCCGATAAGGCGCTTGAAGCGGGCGGTTCAAAATGTCGCGAGCCGATGGAATACGGCTTCATGTATGGCCGGAGTTTCCAGGATCTCGATGGTCACATCTGGGAGGTCATCTGGATGGACCCGTCATTCGTTCAGAATCCTGTATAGCCACAACTCATCATCAGCAAAGGAAATAAGCAATGCCGTCGAAAGCACAACTCATCACTGGCTGGGTCCTAACCGGCCTTGTCGGCTTCTTTCTAATTGTCGCCAGCGGAATTCCCAAGTTTATCGACTTTCCTGGCAAGAAAGAAATGTTCGATCACATCGGCATCACGCCCGATCTCTCAACCACGCTTGGAGTCGTTGAAATGGCTGTGGCGATACTTTTCCTGTTTCCGCGAACTTCATTCGTAGGTGCGATTTTGGTCACGGGCTACCTCGGAGGGGCCGTCTGGGCACACCTGCGAGTCGGCGATCCGTGGTTCTTTCCAATCATCATCGGCGTTGTCATGTGGATCGCGCTTGGGCTCAGGCAGCCAACGATCTTTTCGCTTGCGATGGGGAAATCGCATTTGCCGACCGATACGGAAAGGAACCAGCCATGAAATACATGCTACTCATCCACAGTCCAGAAAACGCGTGGACTCACGAGGAATGGAATCAATGCGTGGCAACGTCGACCAACTGGAAGCCTATGCCACACCGGTAGATTTCAGTCTGCTGATCGCCTAAGTGCAATCGTCCAACAACAAACTCCATTACTCGAACAGGAAAATCCATGACCACAACCATTGCACCTTATCTATTCTTCGCTGGTCGTTGTGAAGAAGCACTTGATTTCTACCGACAGTCGCTTGGGGCCAGTATCGACTTCATGATGCGATTCAGCGACAGCCCCGAACCAACACCGCCTGGGATGTTGCAAGCGGGCTTTGAAAACAAAGTCATGCACGCATCGTTTCGCATCGGCGAAGTACTTATCATGGCGTCGGACGGTTGCGATGACAAATCGAAGTTCGATGGCTTTCGCTTAGCTCTAGGTGTGCCAACAGAAGCGGAGGCACACAAAGCCTTCAACGCATTGGCCGAAGGGGGCAGCATCATGATGCCCCTGAGCAAGACGTTCTGGTCCCCCTGCTACGGAATGGTAACCGACAAGTTCAACGTCGCCTGGATGGTCATGGTCCCGAGCGAACAACCGGCGTAGTATTCCCGTCGTTTGCGGTGTCTTTAGTCAAAAGGACAAGAGAATGTCATCGTCAACCATCAATACGAAACAAGTGACTGGTCGTCGGGTCGTCCGTTACGAATCATTCGACGAACTTCTGGCGGACTCGGAACGCCTTGCCGTTAGGATCAAGCAAAATGACCGGCGAGCTCCTCGAAATCCCGCGTTCGGAAAATGCTCCCGTGCACATCAGAATCATCCTGTTGAATGGACAACGCAGGATCAGCCAAGGGTTTGGCTGGCTGTGTTTCACTGAAAGGCTAAGGCGTAACGTGAACAAAGAACCAAAATCGGAAATCGTCGTGCCTCTTCGAATCGTCTTGGTTGATCCTACGCGCGGAGTCGATTTCGGCATTCAAGAGGGTAAGGGCAATGACTACAAACCCATTCAAGTGCAACGATCAAAGGCTGGCAACCTTCAACTTGAATGCAGCATCACTGTTAAAGGCGACCGGATAAATGGACCACCAAACTTTGTCGGCCCCATTTCACAAGGTCCACCAACGGAGCGTTTCATCTACATAGATATTGGAAAATCTGCTGGGCAGATCGACACTTGTTGGCAACGTCGCATCAAAATTCCCTTGCAAGGAATAACATGGGAAATGATAGAATCGGTGGTGGAAAGTCCAAAGCGATTGCTGCAAGCAACGATTCCAGGAACCGGTAAAGATGGTGGGCCAAGCTGTGCTACAGTAAAGCCGATTGATGGATGGAAAGTAGTGAAGTAGGTTGGCATAGCCCGCAAAGCCCTTGATGCAAGCAGGCAAATCTCACCCGGTTGGCGCCAAATGACTTTGATTTCAGGAAACGACCGATCGGCAACAGTCCATTCTCATAGTATCACTTCCAAACGCCAACCTGTACGCTGCGCTGTTGGCGTTTTTCTGTTCGGGGTGGTCGATGAGCATACAGTACAGTCTCTCTCATTAGGGATGGCTGCTTGGGCGCAAACAATTGCAGTCCGGCAAAGCAAATGATCAAGAGTTGAACACAATTTGCGTTTGCGGCGCTGAATTTGCTCTTGATCGCATTGGTTCATCGACATTGCCCCCCACGTGCAACCCAAGCTGCAATAGTTATGTTTTGTCTTTGGATAACGCGCTAGCTTTCCAATACACGATGACGGCGCTCGGACGATTATCTGAAGTCGAACAGTTTGAAGACATAATCGTCAAAGTCGGTGCTGGCGATCGGAATCGTTGTGGACGATGCAATTGTGATTGTTGAGAAACTGCCGTGAATAAACTGCTGGCTGCGGCGGCATCCGATCCGCAGCTACAACGAGTCAACTCAACTTTCCGCGCCGGCGAACCACAGCTAAGCGAAAATAGGAAGGGGCGATCTGAGGCCACACCGTAAGATCGCGCCTCCAGTCACGTTGCGCGCAACCTCCGCAAGCATTCGGACCATGCGGGAGCCGTACCGCTGATCACCGCCCAGCGCGAGCACCGGCATCTCAAGCGGCTGCATTTTATACTGGAGCGCAGCGGAATGATCTGCGGCGAGGCTTTGCAATGCATGTATAATGGTGCCAACCCTACGGACAATTCCTATCTCTCCTGCAATCTGGAGTTATTAAAATGCGTTATTTACGGACACTTCTCGCCGATCACCACCACATTTTTTGTCTAGGCAGTTGCTAGAGCCTTGTTTTCCTTGCGTTTTAGCCAATTTGCGAACTGTAGGAGAATGTGCCGAATGATCGTCCGCCGTCGACGCCATTTGTATCGGACC
>JANMLD010000060.1:0-12178 GCA_031372345.1 Pirellula sp. | reverse complement strand
ACCTCTGTGAACGCTTCGATGCGTCGGTTGCCCGAACACACGCATCACTCGAGGCCAAGGTGACTGGCTAGGTCTTTCCTCGTACGACTCTTTCATTCGCTACCTCTCTCCGGCTTGCGCCGACGCACCCTGGCACCTTTGTTCTTTCCCTAATGCTCTGGGTGCTGACCACCATTTCTAGAGAGATGGTAACAATCCCCCGAGTTAAACTCGAGGGGCATTGCACAACAGGGCCTTATTTCGAAGCCATCATCTTTTGAATTTCTTGCAACGAGGTCATTCCAAGCGCACACGCAAGTATCCCTTCTTCTTGAAAACCAAGATGGCCCTGCTGCTTGGCAAATTGCCGAATGGCATCGGCGTTGCCTCCCGATTTCAAGATGGATTGTCGCATCTTGTCGTCCACTTTGAGAAGCTCAAAGATGGCCATACGGCCATAATAACCTCGACCATTGCACTTCTTGCAAATCTCGATCTCGATGGGATTTCCTTTGGCATCCACCCGTTGCTCTGGCGGAGGCGGGATGGTTGGCTGAAAAAGCTTCTGAACACGTCCGGCTGGTATCCCAAGTTTTTGGAGTAGTTGAGGGGTCGGTTGAAAGGGTTGTTTGCAACGCTCGCACAAGCGACGCACCAAGCGTTGATTCGAGACGCCGCAAAGCAATTTAATCAGCTCTTTCGCCTCGGGCTTATAAGTTGTGATCAATTTAACAATCGCGTCGGCTGCATCCGTCGCAACAATGCGTGTGATTGCGTGCTTGCCCAACTTGGTGATTAGATCGATCACTCGGTCCGCAATATAAGAATTGACCAAGGATGGCATGACCAATACGTCGGGTTGTCGGAGCAGCATTTTTTCGAATTGAGCTTCGGGAGTGTCTCCGACTCCAAGTTCGTAAAAATTCTGAAAAACATTGATGATTTCTGGATCCGGATCGGCCTTGTTCTCCAACGACACGAAATCCCGAACATACTTGTCAGCGGACTCTAACGCGATGCGCCAGGATGTTGGGAGCCCCTGGCCGGGAGGTCCGCTGATGAGGACAATTCCTTTGTGACCATTGAGCAGCCCTCGAAACGACTCCTGCATAGGTTCTCGCATGCCAAGATCGTTCAAGGTCTTGATGGTCGGTTTCTTGGTGTCGATCTGAAAGAGGACCCGTTCCCCGGATTGGACTCCGGCACTTGTGAACAGGATAACCCAATCGATTTCTTTAAAATTGGTCGCGAACTTTGCATCCTGTTTGGCTCTTCGTTCGGCTGGGTTGAGGCCAAACATTTTTTTGTAAACGACCAGGGCTGCATCACCCGTTGGCCGATCCAATGGAGGAAGCGTTTCCCACACGCCATCAATACGGTACCGAACCACAGCCCCCTGAGCGGAGTAGTCCATTAGGATTCGGTCCGCTCTGGCAGAAATCGCATTGGCCAAAAGCACCAGCGCGACCGGATAGCCAGGCAATTGGCGCGCCGCAATCATCAGCCCCTGGGCTTCGTCTTTCGCAATGCCAACAGTCTTGATTTCGAGGGATGGCAATACCACCTCCTCGCCACCAATGGAAAGCTGATCGCTTGTCGGTTTTACTTTCTTTTTTTTTCCAAATATCATTTTGACAACTCGACCATTCACTTTGGAAAGAGTGGGTGGAATGAATGAAGCAAGAACGCATTGGGACACTAAATGGACATAGCCGACAAAAGTAGCAGGCACGCTCCGTCGTGCCGTCCGCTCGTAAGCATTTACAGTGATTCTTGGTGAACGGCACATGGAATGTGCCTACTACTTTGACTTTTGTCGGTTGTGTCTAAATGATACCAGGTTGGCTGACGTTGATGCCCTTGAGGGTCATTTTCAGTGCCTCGACATTCGGTGCAACCTCGAAAGCGGTTGGCCGATCGATCAACCCGTCGTCGATCAACTGTTTAAGACTCATCGTAAAGTCCTGCATCCCGTCCTGCTGACCGATTCGGATGGCGTCGGACAGCTTTTGATCTTTGCTCTCTAGGATGAGTTTTCGAATCATCGGAGTAAAGAGCATGATCTCGCAGGTGGGTACGCGGCTCACGCCCTGCTTGATGGATGGTAGAAGTTTTTGTGCCACGATGCCTTTCATATTGAAGGCCATGGCATTTCGAATGGCGGTATGCATGGCTTCTGGAAACAAGTCGAGGATACGACCGATAGTGGAAGGGGCAGTGGACGCGTGAATGGTACCAAAAACCAAGTGCCCGGTTTCGGCCGCGTGGATGGCCGTCATAAACGTCTCTTGATCTCGCATTTCACCGACGAGGATGATGTCTGGATCCTCGCGGACCGCGTGCTTCATGGCGATGTTAAAATCCAAAACGTCCGTGCCCACTTCCCGTTGGTTGATCAGGCATTTGTCTTCTTTGTAGACAAACTCAATGGGGTCCTCGAGCGTCAAGATGTGTTTTCGGTAGTTGCGATTGATCCAATTGAGCATGGAGGCGATCGTCGTACTTTTTCCCGAGCCTGTCACGCCCGCCAGCAGAATCATTCCTTGATCGAACTTGCACAAATCCTCGAGAATTGGAGGCAGAAACAGCCCCTCGAAATTGGGAATGAAATTGTTGATGCGTCGTGCAACCAGTCCCGGTCGCCCCAGTTGCTTGAGCATGTTGACTCGGAATCGCCAATTCTCGCCATCGACATTAATAGTATACGAAAAGTCAGCCCCACCCTCTTCTTCAAAGATCCGTCGGTTGCGATCATCCAGCATCGGAATGAGAAGCCGAACCATTTCGTCGACCTCGATGGGTGGCCGGTTGAGCGTTTTGAGATCTCCTTTGCATCGAACGATCGGTGGCGTACCCACCTTGAGGTGCAAGTCGCTACCCTCGAGCTTGACGCAAGCTTTGAATAGCTTGTCCACTTCCAGTTCTCGTTTTTCCTGAAGCAACGAGGCAGCCAATTCGTCTGCGGTCGATACGACCGCGGGTTTGCTTGCTGGTTTTTTTGCTGTTGAGTGTGACATTAAATCAATACTTAGACCGGAGGATGAAAAGGGAAAGTTTGCGTCACTGTTCTATTCTATGTTGACTCATCGGACGAGAATTGGAATCACAACCTAACGGGAATTCCACTTTCCGCCATCATGCGTTTGGTTTGCGAAATCGTAAACTCACCAAAATGGAAGATACTAGCGGCCAAAACAGCGTCCGCTTTGCCGACGAGGATCGCTTCCACCAAATGCTCAGGTTTTCCAGCGCCGCCACTTGCGACGACTGGGATCTGAACTCGCTGGCTGACAGCGGAGGTAATCGGCAAATCGTATCCATCCTTGGTTCCGTCGCGATCCATGCTGGTCACCACGATTTCGCCAGCCCCGAGGGCCTCGACTTGTTCCGCCCATGCCACGGCTTCGAGACCGGTTGGGGTGCGACCGCCATTGATATAAACTTCCCAAAATTCTTTGCCGTCTCGCAGCACGCGTCTCGGATCGATATTAACCACAATGCATTGCGATCCGAATCGTTCCGCTGCTTGCTTCACAAACTCGGGGTTCTTGCAGGCGGTGGAATTGATGGACACTTTATCGCAACCGGCTTGAAGCAGCGTACGAATGTCCTCGAGGGTGCGAATGCCACCACCAACCGTAAGGGGCATAAAGACCTGTTCTGCCGTTCGACGCACGACTTCGAGGATGATTCCGCGGTCTTCATGGCTTGCCGTAATATCCAAGAAGACCAACTCGTCCGCTCCCTCCGACTCGTATCGCTGTGCGATTTGGACGGGATCGCCTGCGTCTCTCAAGTTCACGAAATTGGTTCCTTTAACCACTCGTCCTTGGTGAACATCTAGGCAAGGAATGACGCGTTTTGCCAACATTTCAGTCTAGGCCCCCGACCGGGCAAGGACTTCACGGTCCATCGCCATCTGAAACTCATTGAATAAGTAGCTACTGTCGTGTGGCCCAGCCGAAGCCTCGGGGTGGTATTGAACACTAAACGCTTCGAATTCCTTGTGACGAACACCCGCAATGGTATTGTCGTTGAGATTGCGATGGGTGATTTCAAAACAATTGGGTAAGCCTTCTTCTTCGACCGCAAAGCCGTGGTTTTGCGACGTGATTTCCACGTGCCCGGTTTTACAATTGAGGACAGGTTGATTGGCACCTCGATGACCGAATTTGAGTTTGAAAGTTTTGGCACCACCCGCCAATGAAAGCAATTGATGACCGAGACAGATGCCGAAAACAGGTTTTTTTCCTAGCAAATCCTTGATCGTCTGGATTGCGTACCCAAGTGGTTCGGGATCGCCAGGACCGTTGCTCAAGAAGACGCCATCTGGCTTGCAGGCCAGGACCTCTTCCACAGTTGCCGTACCCGGAAGAATGGTGACTCGATTGCCTCGTTGAGCAAGGTGGCGAGGGATATTCCATTTCATTCCGTAATCTAGACATACTACATGAGGCTGAGATTGAGCGGCCATCGATTCACTGCCGTCGATCGCCAAGTGATGCAGCGGCGAACTCCACTGGCTGGCTCCTTCCGGCATCACTTCGCTCACTAGATCGCGGCCAACCAAGCCCAGGCTCGCCTTAGCTTTTTTCACAAGCGATGCGTGGTCGGAGTCGAGGGTGGAGATGATTCCCTTTAGAGCGCCTTTGTTTCGAATATTTCGGACGATGGCACGTGTGTCGACTCCCGAAATCGCTACAATTCCATGCTTCTTTAAGTAGTCCGGCAGCGATCCATTGGAACGAAAATTACTGTGGAGACGACTGCATTCACGAACCACGAATCCAGCAATTCGCGGGAAACCAGACTCAAGATCCTCCTCGTTGACGCCCACATTTCCGATCATCGGATACGTCATCGTCACGATTTGGCCGCGATAGCTAGGGTCAGTCAATATCTCCTGGTATCCAGTGATGGAGGTATTAAAGACAACCTCACCGTCCATTTCGCCGTCGGCTCCAATCGAGACGCCTTCAAAAACCGATCCATCTTCAAGTGCGAGAAATCCAGGATTTCCTTGACGAAACAAAGCAACTCACCTCAGCCGTAAGAGAATTAAAGTGGGACGATCCACCCAAGAAAATGATAACCCAACCAAGGCTCTCTCACCAGCCATGAAACGTGACTGCCTCCAAGTCCGCACCGGACGCGTCCTGCAAGAAAGTCACGGCATAGAAGCCGAATTCCTAAAAGTAGCCGAATTCGTAAGAATTCGGACCGGGTGGAATTTTGCAGGTTACCTCTCTTCATTCCCGGTTTTTTGGCTTATCTTAAGGCAGTTCGTCGATTTGAAACGAACCCACCGTCGGCCAGTGGCGTAAAAGCCGAACCCATCTTTCGCGCGGATCGTGTTTAATACGCGAAAGAATAACCATTACCTTTTCGATTCTGTCCGAGCTAATCCGCTATGCCTGTCGATTTCCCAGTTCCAATGTTTGCGGCGGTCGATTTCTGGATGTCGAGGTGGTTAACACCTGTTTGGTTTCTTGGAGGTGGGGTAATTCTGGGGCTTGCGATACTGTCAGTTTTTCTATTGGTTTTTTACGGTCTGTCCAAGATTAAGCTCTTGGAGCAATTCCGCCGCGATGGCTCCGCCAATTGGATTGCACTGGCTGTGACGCTTGCATTGGGTGGGCTCTATGCGTCGTATTCAAAATTCAGTCAAGAAGGCCAAGCCTTGTTTAGCATGGGCGGAACGTTTGCGAATGACGAATGGGCCATGATATCCATTGCGATGACGATGATTTTGGGGGTTGTTGTTTGGTCGCTACTGTATTGTTCCTCCGCACGATTCCTTGGTGAACTGAGATCCCTTTTGTTCGAAGGGATTGGGTTGTACATGCTCTCAACTCTGGCCGGACTGGCGCTCATTGCAGCGGCCTCTACTTTTTTGGTAGACAAACCGATGTTGGCTATCAAATCCATTCCCCAGCTTTTCGCTGCCAACGACAAAACGGAAAGTTTCACCATTGCAGGAATCAGCCAAAACGAGTCCGAAGCCGCCTTTCAAAAGATAGAACTTCGCTACGATCCAACAATTTTGGGCCAGGTCGAGATCAGCTCCAACAGACGTGTGCTCCTCACCGACGCTCCGAGTCTTGGCGAAACACGATCCAAACCCCAAACCATTGAGGCTAATTTGCCGCTCATTTGGAATACCAAAATGGGGATTGCCGAGTGTCCTTTGCCGTTGACGACGGGTGCGGAGATCTATGTTCAGAACCAGGAAATCGATGCTTCCACCTTTAAAATCCGTTTGGTTTCCAATCCGCTTGTTCGTGAATCGTCGACGATCATCCTCGCTTCGATTTTCGTCACGATCTTCGGATTGCTTTTTATGCTCATGCAAGCCGTCTCGCCAAAAGTTGCCGCGATTGCTTTGTCGGCAGCTAAAAGCGAACTTTCGCAACCGCTCCCTATCATTTTGATGATTATCGTCGCTTTGGGGATTCTCCTTTTCGTCTTCTTGCCCTTCCATACGCTTGGAGAAGACATCAAGCTGCTCAAGGATTGTGGAGTGACCATCATCCTCATTGCCGCTACGTTTCAAGCTGTTTGGTCCGCAAGTACTTCGGTCAATGAAGAAATTGAAGGACGGACGGCCCTCACGCTACTCAGCAAGCCGATTCATCGCCGATCCTTTATCATCGGCAAAATACTTGGCGTAGTCTGGATCGTTATGCTGATGTTTTTGGTACTTGGGTGCGTGGAACTTCTAGCGGTCGCTTACAAGCCAATCTACGAGGCACGGGAAAACTCACTGGATCAACCCGGCTGGCAGCAATGCCATCAAGAAATGATTCAAACGATTCCAGGCTTGGCTTTGGCGTTTTTCCAGTCGGTCGTACTGGGAGCTTTTTCGGTCGCCTTAGGTACGCGATTCGGGCTGCTGGCGAACTTCACGATTTGCTTCTCGATTTACTTGCTTGGGCATTTGACTCCAACCATCGTCGATTCGGCGGCTGGCGGCTTGCCTCTTGTGGAGTTTTTCTCGCAGCTAATCTCAGCCGTCATTCCCAACCTTAGCCATTTCTCAATGGAGGCGGCCATCGATGCGGAAGTGAGTATCCCATGGTCTGTCATTGCCAGCGTGCTTGTGTACACGTCGATCTACGGGATCGCAGCGACCCTCATCGGCCTGTTGCTGTTCGAAGATCGGGACCTTGCCTAAAAAGTGACGAACCTTGTCTACTGTTTTCCAACACAGGACCGACACCGCGAGTGGATGCAGAACGCTGCTCCACACGCGAACTTGATCGAAGCCTCCCAAGAAACAATCCCTGAACGAATCTTCGATGCGGATATATTTGTCGGTCACGCCAAAGTACCTGTCCCCTGGCAAGATGTGGTTGCGGAAGGCAGACTGACTTTCATCCAATCGTCTGCCGCTGGACTAGACCATTGTCTGCATCCCGCAGTTATCGACTCTGACATTGTCGTGTGCAGCGCGTCCGGGCTCTTTGCGAACCAAGTTGCAGAACAAACCCTTGCCATGCTGCTTGGGCTCTTGCGCGGTATTCCGATCTTTTATCGCCAATGGCAAAACAAAGAGTTCATCCGACGACCAACGGACGATCTTCACGGCAAGCGAATTGGCATTGTAGGGCTCGGTGGCAATGGCCGCCGTTTGGTGGATATTTTGCAACCCTTCGAAGTGACCATCCGGGCCACGGATTATTTTCCGGAACATAAGCCGCCAACCGTGGAACAGCTTTGGCCGAATACGGAATTGGAGCGACTTGCCGCATGGTCCGAAATCTTGATTTTGACCTTGCCCCTGAATGCAATAACGCGAGGGGTGATTGACGCGAAGATTTTTGCGGCGATGGCAAAAGGAACGTACTTGATCAATGTCGCGCGAGGCTCGTGTGTCAACGAAGCAGACTTGTGTTCCGCTTTGGCGAGCGGCCATCTGGCGGGCGCGGGATTGGATGTAACGGATATTGAGCCGCTGCCTGAGTCGAGCCCGCTGTGGGGCTTTAACAATGTGATTATAACGCCGCATGTGGGTGCCCAAGCCGCAAAAAGAACCGACGACACCACCCAATTGATTTGCGAAAACTTGCGACGCTATTTTGCGGGTGAAGCGCTCTACAATCTCGTCGATAAACGACTCGGCTTCCCTCACCCCTCGGTTCTGTATAAACGGTAATCGGTCGTTTAATCCAGGCCAACGGCGACGGCATGCC
Organism: Pirellula sp.; assembly: GCA_031372345.1. Taxonomy (GTDB): domain Bacteria; phylum Planctomycetota; class Planctomycetia; order Pirellulales; family Pirellulaceae; genus JBKCUI01. The sequence continues at coordinate 4,007 of JANMLD010000060.1, read as the reverse complement.
AATGCCCCCGAGTTTACTCGGGGGATTCTTACCTTCGCTCTAGAAGAGCGGACCCCATGTCGGCCCGGTTGCTGCACATGATTTGGCTCACGCTTCGCGAATCAGGAAACCAGCACACCACGTACGTGTTCTGACCATCGATTACTCGAATGGGTGTAGCTTGCGATGGGCCAACGGGACGATTTCCCAGAAGCGGATTCAGTTGCAATTGATGATCCCCAGCCGGGGCTTCGACTCTGAGAAATTGAATGTCGCGTGGTAGCAAACCCCAGCATCGCGTATCGGCTGCTTCGCTGGCTTCCCAGGCGATCCCGGCGATGTCCATGCCGATTCCAGCTAGGCCGCTATCCTTGCCCATGCTGGTTTTGGCTGCCGCAACCGTGGCTTTCTTGATGACCCGTCTTGCAACCGCCCTGGCGATGATCGCATTGCGATTTGCCCGATACGTCGACACGGCCAGTTGTTCAATGTTGGCCAGCGACGCCGTTGGCCCGATCATGTTGCCGTTGATTCGGATCCCTACGGAATCGACATCCGACGAGGGGACGACAATGTCTGGTATCTTGATCGGTGCGACTGTGGGAGGCAGTTTGTAAGGGCCCACGGCAGAGACGATGCGGTCTGCAATAAGCAATGCGTCGCTGGTAGGTTGCTCGGCAACCTCCACTTTGTAAGGACCTCGACCGACCATCGCGAATACATATACGACACCTTGGCCTGGTTGAGAATGCACTCCCCCGCGAACCCGTTGAAGATCCCATAGCAGAGGCTCGCAATTCGGTAGCAAATTGGAGGCCACTTCATAATTGCGAACGGCATCATCGTAGTCGCGATGTGTGGCTTCACGCAACATTCCACGCATGTAGAATCCCAAAGGTAGTGGCTTGTACTCACTCGCGTCTTTCCCGTTGCGCTGAGCGAACAACTGCGCCAATGCGTCGTGTTTGTCTTGAATTTGCAGCGTGTAGCTTTCTGCGTCGATGCCATCCTGCATCAGACTTGAAAGGGACAGAAAGACGCGAATCAAGATCTTTTCGTAGTCTTCGCCTGCATACGATCGCACTTGATCGTCCGTCCACATCGAGACGGTTTTTTCGGCGAGTGAGTCCTGTTCTAGATGATCGAATCGGTCGCGTACCTCGCGCAGTTTGGACTCGGCTTGTTTGGCTTGTCCGGTCAGCAAGTCGACCACCGCCAGATCCAGTTTGACAACATCCCGATCGTGACGGTTCGTTTTGGCGAGCTTTTCGAGGCTCTCGCGGCAGGCTTGCATCTGACCGTCGTAAAAAAGGTTTCGTGGCTGCGAGATGCGTTTGGAATGGGTAGAACAACCAGTTGCAATCAAGACGAACAGACAGGCGACTAAGATGCCGAATTTGGATTGTCGGTTGGCGAAGTGTGGCTTCGCCGTAGTGCGGTGCCTAGCGCATTGCGTCATCGCTTGAGTGGATTGTAGTTCCAGATCTTACCAACCGCCGTCTTGTGATAGCCCTTGCGCACTTCGGACGAAAGTTTGTCGTATTGACCGGTATGCACATTGGTCAATTCGAGAGTCAGTTCGTAGTCGCGTTGGGTAGAACTATTGCGCTTTGTTGTTCCACTCGTAAGCGTCGCGTAGAGTAAGTAGTCCACGGGTGCACCGCTACGTTGAAGTACCGCGGTAAACAATCGCATGTTGTCAGGCAACATGAGCGCATCAGGCCGCATCCGCGTTTCATGGAGCGCGGCATTGACCATGCGTGTGCTAATCGACTGAAAAGAATTGGACTCCAGTATTTGCGAGTCGATTTGGTTATATAGTTTATCTTTGAAGTCACCGATGTCTTCAGCACTCTTGTTTTCGATGCCAACAAAGCAAATCAACTTCTTCATCGGACGCCCATCGGGACCGATCGGGCAGTCGTCGGTGGCAATCTGCTGCCGCATTAAGAGTTTTGCGACCGCTTCTTCGACGAGCGGATCAAAAACCTCGGCGCCTGCCTCGTGGCTACCGACCATATTGGCCGCATCGGGTTTTACCACATGTCCGTACTGATAGCCACGACACCCCATCAAACCTGCCAGGGTAACCATCGAAACACTGCTGAGCCAATCACGACGATGCATGGGATTCCTTTCCCGCGAAACCTTTCAACCACTGCCGCAGATTGTGCAACTCTTGGCAATCGCGGACAAGAGGAATATCGGTAAACCTGCGGCAGAAGATAGAGACCATCCGGATCGAAATCTTAATGACAGCATTCCGCTCGACGGCGCTAAGCTAGCTGTATTCATCGTTGTCTCGGACAAATTGGCTAATCCGAGGCCATGAAAACCAGATCTGCGACGAAGATCAGCGTTGCAAGTGGAATCCAATTCCTGATACTTTGCAGGCAAGTGTAGCACGGCACTCCGTGCCGTGATTTTATTATTGTCGCCTTTCGCTCCTAGGCTGTGAATTTATTATTGTCGCCTTTCGCTCCGCGAAAGCGTGCCGCGTTAACGCACTTTTGCGGAGCAAAAGGCGACAATGTTTTGCACGGCTCGAATAAAAGCACAGCCACTCCGTGCCGTGATTTTCGCCACAAAGATCAACATGACAAAGATCGATCGCTATCTGCTGTTTCTCTATTCCCGAGTGTTCTTGATTTGTTTTTTGACACTGTCGGGGCTCCTGGTGGTGGTTCAAGTATTTACGAATCTCGATGAAATGATTGCCTACGGAAAATTCCGAGGGAGCTTTATTCTTGGATTGGCCGAATACTTCAGTCCGTACATGCTCAGCATCTACGACCGAATGTGCGGATTGCTAACACTTCTAGCAACCATGTTTGTGGTTGCATGGTTGTACCGAACTCATGAAATGACAGCATTGCTGGCCGCCGGTATCAGCAAGGGCAGAATCATCCGTCCCATCATGATCCTGTCGGCTGTTTTGATTTTGTTCGCCGCTGTTTCTCGCGAGTTGTTGATCCCAAACTATGCGTCGATGCTTAGCAAAACCCCACAGGAGTTGCTTGGGGAAAGTATCCGACCGATACGCCCTACAGAAGACATTGAAATGGGGGTGCTCATCGCAGGTCGTAATCTTCAGCCTGCTAACTCGATTATTGTACAGCCCATCTTTCGGTTTTTAGGACCGGCGGCAGCTTTAACTCCGCAGATCACTGGAGGTTCCGCCAAGTTCTTACTTGCGGATGAAAACCACCCGCAAGGCTATTTGGTCGAAAATGCGAAAGGTACGGAACCATTGGCAGGAAAGACCTCCGTCCACACCGATCAAGGTGTCTTTCTACTGCTGCCGCTCGACACGCCGTGGCTGAAACCCAATGAGTGCTTCATTCCAAGCAAACTGGAATATGATTTGTTACGGGGCGGAGGGGCGAAACAGTTTTCCTCCACCAGCGACTTGATTTGGCGGATGCAAAACCAGTCTCATTACTATGGAGCCGATTTGACGGTGGCTGTTCACACGCGTTTGATACAGCCGCTCTTGGACTTCACGCAACTATTGTTGGGGATTCCGATGATACTATCGAATCGCAATCGCAATTTGGTCAGCATGATGCTCTCCTGCGTGATCAGCTTTGCGGCTTTCTTTGGGATCAGCATCGGACTGCATGCGTTGGGAGCGAACGAAACAATCCTTACCCCGGCGACGGCTGCTTGGGCGCCGCTTCTCATCTTTGGCCCGTACGCTTGGGCTCAGACAAGACGCGCGATGCAATCGTAGTGTGCAACGCACAAAGCATGGCAAGTGGACCGAGGCGACGGTGACAATCGGTGATTAGGGCGATGATTAGGGCGATGATTAGGGCGATGATTAGGGCGATGATTAGGGTGGTGATTAGGGTGGTGATTAGGGTGGTGATTAGGGCCGAAGGCCCGGTAGTTTGCCTAGCCCAGGCCAACGGCCTGGGACTAGGCAAAACGCAATCATGGCCACATTCTTTCTCACCGCGCTGGTAACTCCCATACAGGACGTTAAAATTCCCCCCGGTTAACGATATCCATCCAATCGGGCACGG
>JANMLD010000028.1:0-50417 GCA_031372345.1 Pirellula sp. | reverse complement strand
CGAACGACGACTTGGACGGGAGTGCCGGCGGCTAGTCCTGTTAGATTGAAGGTGGCGGTTGAGATAGAACCCGCAGGGAGGGTTGTCGTTTTGGCTGCTGGCCCGACGACGGGCACGATACTCTCGCTCCAGTTGTAGATGGCTTCACGATTGACACCATAAGGGAGGGAAAGCGGTAGTCCGGAAGGGTCGAGCAGGACGATTTCAAAAGCATCGCGAATGGCGTCTCGGCTTAGGGTGTCGAAGACGGGTGTTTCGAAGGAAACGCGAACGGCCGATGTGTCATCTGGCAAAACGATCGTTTGATTTAGTTCGGTCGAAAGCGAATCCCCTTCAATCAGCTTGGGCGAGCAGGCCGAGATGGTGACAAGGCCTTTTTTCCCAGTCGTGTTCTGGCTGGCCTCAAAATTCCAGCTTGGGTCGTAAACGCCCGAGTTGATGGCATTGATAATGGAGAGGACATCAAGTGGATCGACAGTAGAGTTGCAATTTACGTCGAAGAATGGAAGCGATTGGCCGGCCGGAACATCCTGGATGAGTACTCCGCGATCACTATATTTTGGATTGTTGATTTCGTTGATAACGGTCAAAACGTCTAGCGGATCGACAGAGCCACCCGGTTCACCTGAGACATTGAGTGGTTGCAGGACATTGTGCCAGATAGCCGCGACCATCATGTGGCGGGCTTCGAGCATTTCGATTTGTCGAACGCGGGCTCGATTCCTTCGCGAAACGGCTCCGTTTGACTTGTTTTTCTCGCGGAAGAATCTCACAACGTTTCGGAGTAGACCGCTGATTTGCATGTTCGCGTTCCTAAAAGGTGCCCTGAGCCATCTCAATAGTTCCTAAGACGGGGGGCAGCAAACCTTACGAGGGAATTTGAAAATTCTTGAAAATCCGTTTTCCTGCTTCGTCTGGAGCTTTGCATCTTCGACATGCAGAAATCCGCCTGGGAGAATCGGAAATACGGAAAATTCCAGAAACTTCAAGTAAGATTAGTGGCCAAAGGAACTAATCATCTATGAACCACGAATCCACCGATATGACGACAAACCCGAGTTTGTTGTTTCGTCTTCGTGATATTCGTGATCGACAAGCGTGGGCTTTATTCGTAGAAGTCTACGGCCCCCTTATTTTTTCCTACTGCCGTCGCAAACGATTGCAGGATTCCGATGCGGCAGATGTTTCCCAGGAGGTTTTGACGAGGCTGTCCAAGGCCCTTACGAGTTTTGAGTATCAACCCGAGCGAGGTCGCTTTCGAGATTGGCTGGGCAAAGTCACGCACCGAGAGCTGCTGCAGTTTTGGAAACGTCAAGGACGAACGAATGCAATGCAAACAGTCGATGGGCAGGACGCAATCGACTCAACTGAAGACACAAAGAACTGGGATGAGCATTTTCATTCGGAACTTTTGCGGCTTGCCATTACACGCATTAGAACGGAGTTCGAGGAGGAGACGTGGATGGTTTTTGAACAACTGTGGTTCGAGGATAAATTGCCAGTCGATGTTGCCAAGTCATTTGGAGTCAATATGGGGAGCATATACGTGGCGAAGTCGCGAGTGTTGAAACGATTGCGGGAAGAAGTACTGATGATGAGCGATGATTTGCCGTTGCTTGAGGGTCATTGACAGTTCGATAGTTGCCTTGTCGCAAGAAACTAAGCCCTGTCGTGTGAAACTAAGTGCCGTGTGGAAAACAACGAGAGGTCGAGGCGGGCGAGGCTCCTGCCGAGCTTGCATCGCACGGGTTCGGCAGGAGCTTCTCCCGCCCGGTACAAGCATAACTGCCGATCGCTATAGAAGTGAATTTCGAACATGAACTGTCCACAATCCAAAGAACTCGAAGAGTTACTCGCCCGCAGTGATGCGGACGATCCGTCCAGTGCATTGTGGAGCCATCTAGAAAGCTGCCAATCGTGCCAAGCTGAGCTAGACCGACTTAGTGACGATGTTGAACTCACTCAGTGGCGTCGAAGTTCGTCATCGAGAAAAAGCTTTGAAGATGACGCCGCAACACGAGACATTCCAGCGTGCCGGAGTATGGTCGCGCGCTTGGCCAAAATGGACACGAGTGTTGACGCGGGTGCCCAACGCGAAACCAATGACGAAGAAACCAGACAGACCGAATTCCTATTGCTGTTTGCCCCGAGCGAGTTCGACGGCGACCTTGGCATGCTGGGGCATTACCGAATATGTCAGCGGATTGGTCAAGGTGGTATGGCGTTTGTCGTCGAAGCAATTGATACAGAACTCGACCGTGTAGTAGCCCTCAAGATTTTACGCCCGGGTTTAACGGAATCGTTTTCCAAAGAGCGATTTCTGCGGGAAGCCAAATCGATTGCTGGCGTGCACCATGCGAACGTTATTGCGATTCACGGAATTTCAACGACATTGTCGGCGAGCCCGTTCATCGCGATGGAGTTAATGTCTGGGGGATGTTTGCAAGAGCGACTTCGTCAAGATGAGGGTATCGTCCCACGACAAGCGGCTGAATGGATCGCCCAAATTGCGGACGGATTGTCGGCAGCTCACCAAGCGGGTTTGATTCATCGCGATATCAAGCCAAGTAATATTCTCCTGTCAGACAAGGATGGTTCCGTCGCTAAATTAGCCGATTTCGGGCTCGCGCGTTCGGTTAATGTTACGAACAACGTCACGCAAACGGGGGTTCTCTTGGGAACCCCTTCCTACATGAGCCCGGAGCATATTCTCAAACCTGAGTCTGTCGATGCTCGAAGCGACATTTACGGTTTAGGGGTCACACTTTATGAGACACTGACGGGTGAAGTTCCGTTTCGCGGTACGATGCATCAAGTGTTGCAGAGAATCGTTAATGACGATCCTGCGGCCCCGCGAAACTTTGACTCGGCTATTCCAATAGACTTGGAAACGATTTGCTTGAAGGCGATGCATCGCGACCCATCGAGGCGTTACCCTTCGGCAATCGCACTATCGCTGGATTTGCGGCGTTGGCTCGCGGGCGAAGCTATTCTTGCAAGACCCACTTCATCGGCTGAAAAGCTATTGCGATGGATACGCCGCAGTCCTAGAGTCGCGGTCTTGGCAGGGACCATTGCATCACTCTTGATCATCATTGCGGCAGGAACTTTGTATGCGGCAGTTTCGATCCGCCAAGCCGAAAACCGATTGAAGACAGAATCCGAGAAAGTGGATCTAGCAAAACAGCAAATTCAGTCGGCCACCGAAAGCGTCAACCAACAACGAAAGTTGGCGATCGGCACCCTTTCGGGCCTGGTAAAGGTAGTGGAAAAAACGATTGCGTCGTTGGACAAGCCGGGTTTGCAGACGCATCAACGCGATGTTTTGCAGCAGGCCACGATGGCTTTGCAGGGACTACTTGACTCGTGGCCGAACGATCCGCTTTTGCGCGAAGAAGTCGCCGTTTCCGTGTTAAATCTTGCTGAAATCACGGACCACATTGGCTCGAGTGACGACATCATAGCGGCCTGGGATCGAGCTACTACCTTGGTTCTGGCAATGGTTAAAGAGCATCCAGAGGATTCCAATTGGCGAGACAGACTTTACGCCAGCAGATTCCATCATGCAAATGGCCTCGTTAACGTTGATCGACTAGCAGAAGCGATCGAGTCGTATCAAGGAGTGCGTAGCATCGTCGAACCATTGTCAAAAACATCGACCGATTTTAAGTATCAGCGCGACCTTGCGTCCTGTCTAGGAAGCCTAGCGAACTGCGAATCGCGACGAAAAAACAACGCAGCCGCACGTGGGTATTACCGAGAATCGCTGCCGATTTTTCGAAACTTGTTGATTGAGAATGATTCGCACGATATTCGAAACAAGCTCGCGGTTACGCTGACGAATCTGGCTTTGGTATCGGAATTCGCGGATCAATCCGTTCTGTATCAAGAAGCGCGCACCTTGCTTTGGTCATGTTGTGAGCCGTCGGCACAGCCTACGCACCTACTAGCCCGTCGGTTGGCCAAGATAGATGCACTCGAGGGTCTTACCGCTAAAGCGCTTGGCAAAGTGGATGACGCAAGAAGACTTTGTACGTCTGGAATCGCGTTATTAGTACCACATGTGGAGGCCAATCCAGCGGTCAACGACTATCGCTTGCTGCTCATTCATTTGTATCTCCAACTTGGCGAATCGCTAGGGCTGACCGACGAAGGAATATCTACTTTGATGTTAGCGAGAATGAATCAACAAATACTTTGTCAGGCCAATTCCAGTGTCAAAGAATTTCGGAACGATTTGATTGGCAATTCAATAAAGCTTGTGGATATTTACAATCGAATGGAACGTTATCAAGAAGCTGATTCCGTGATCAGTGAAATCATTCTATTGCCAGAGCCAGCTCTTACGTGTATTGAAGCCGCAAGAGAACTGGTGAAGTTCAATAACCCAATGCACGAGCGAAATATTTTGGTGCTCCTAAAGGAAGCTTGCCAGAACGGCGCAGACCGCGACTCCTTGAAAGTAGATTCTGATTTCATTTCATTGTTCGAGTTACCTGAGTTCGCGGAACGAATCGAACATTAAGCCCAACGCCATGGGAGGGAGGCGTGTTAAGGGTCTATGATAGTGCGGCGCGCAGATCTTGTAGCAACTCGGTTGTGCGCGCGCGAGGGTCGTATTCCTGCCCCTTTTGTTTGAGCGTTTCGATTGGAATGTAGCCGCGATAGCCACCGTCGCGAATGATGCGTACGAGCTTTGGCATATCCGTCCTGGGCCCCTTGTTGCTTTGAAGGAATTCCTTGATCTGCCAATTGACGGTGACTGAGATTACGCGAGCGATGTCGGCATACGGATCGGGTGTTAAGAAATTCCCCGTGTCAAGTGATCCACGATGGTCGACTTCAAGCTCTCGATCGAATGATCAATGAAGCCAAGGAGCGAGGCGGCGTCGGAATCACTGGCGCCACTAGCGAACTAACTACGTTTCATGGACAAAGCGAGTTCTTGTCGGTCGCCTCAACGCTACATACTAGCAACGCAACGCGAGAAACCTTCTCTTTTTCGACAAGCGCAGATGGGCAGGAACTTTATTGCCAATTGGATGCTGGTTTTACGCCCGTTCGGTTCGTCTTCGGGAACGTCGCCTTTTCCATCGGAGCAGGCGGAGGAATCGCCGGCGCATTTAAGTCGCTGGCTCGTGGTGAGATCAAAGAGTACAGCGACATTTTTAACAAGACTCGCCATCTCGCTTTAAGTCGGATTGCCAACGAGGCATACAACGCTGGTGCCAATTGCGTAGTTGGTGTTGAGACACGAGCAATGCCGTGGTCTGGAGCTCACGAAATGCTCATGCTTGGAACTGCCTCCAACCATCCTTTGCTCGGTACGCCCAGTTCCCCTCAGCAAGTCGTTACCAGTGATCTCACCAACGAAGAAATGTGGAACCTCGTTAATCTCGGCTATATGCCTATGAAGCTAGTGCTAGGAACAGCCGTTTATTCGCTGGGCGTAGTCGGGGGGATCAAGGCCATGCTCAAGTCGTTTACGCGGGGTGAAATTCCCGATCTAACAAGCCTGGTCTACGACGCGCGAGCTCATGCCATCGGCATGATTCGAGACGAAGCAGCGTCCCTGCAAGCGGACGATGTTGTTGGAATCCGAACTCATATTCATGAGCACGGCGGACTCCTGGAGTTCATGGCGATTGGAACAGCCGTTCGAAGAATACCCGGATTAACGACACTTAGTGAGAACTTGCCTCCTCAAGCGATCATGAAGGACAAGGACACTTGGATCACGGTCCAATCTAAACGATTGGATCGTAGCGGTGCAAAAGAAGAATAAAGGATAAAGGATGTCATATTTTCTTAGCCTGCTCCTGATGCTTCGCTGCTTCTTAAACTTCGATCGCTGGCACGTGGACGAGGGCGACGCGAATCGTGGCCATAATCACCTTTTTTCATTCAGAGAGTTAATCGCATATCGTATTGCCTCTTCAAGCACATTGATGTTGATCTCCTTAATTGTTTTGAACTTGATGCAGGAGCGGCACGCCAAGCTCAAAATCAACGGATTCCCAATGCCTTGATGCGTGAGCTGAGTGTGGTTGGCTTCATACCCAGTTTCGCTGCGGCTCCGTCGTTGCCGTAGATCTTGCCATGCGAGACCCTTAATGCGGTGCGGATGTTGTCTGCCTCCAGATCGCGCACTTCGGATTCAGTTAAGATCTTTGATGGAACACGCTCGATCGCTTTCTCTTCCGCCCGCTTCGATGGACTCTTGGCCAAGTCGAACTTCAAGCGACCATCTTTCGCGATGATGCAGGCTCGCTCTAGGACATGCTGCAGCTCGCGAACGTTGCCAGGCCACTCGTAGCGCTGTAGTTCCTGAACATTTGCCAACGTCAATCGCGGGCGCGGTCGTCCGACTTGTCTGGCATATCGAGAAAGAAAATGCTCGGCAAGCAACGGCACGTCTTCGATCCGTTTGCGAAGCGGCGGTAACTCCATTGGGAATACACTCAATCGGTAATACAAGTCTTGGCGAAATCGTCCGGCCTCGGCTTCGGATTTTAAACTACGATTCGTTGCAGCGATGATGCGTACGTCGATGCGACGCGTGCGTTCTTCACCAATCCGTTCCAACTCGCCTTCCTGGAGCACGCGCAGTAACTTCGACTGCAAATCAAGCGGGATCTCTCCGATCTCGTCTAAAAAGAGTGTCCCTTTATCCGCGAGTTCAAATCGACCAACCCTATCGCGCAGTGCGCCAGTGAAAGAACCCTTCGCATGGCCAAAGAACTCGCTTTCATATAGTTCTCGAGGAATCGCTGCGCAATTGACTTTGATCAACGGCCGATCGGAGCGTCGGCTGTGGCGATGGATTTCACGTGCGACGACTTCTTTGCCCGTTCCGCTTTCACCAAGTATCAACACCGCAGAATCCGTGGGAGCAACCAGTTCAATTTGGCGGGCGACAGCTTGCAGTGCTGGGCTCTGTCCAAGCAGGTCACCAAACGAAGTGGATTGCTGTACCTCTTCTCGCAGGTACTCGTTCTCTTGCTCGAGGCGTCGCTTGAGCGATTCGATCTCGTCCATCGCCCTTGCATTCGCGATGGCTGCCGCCAAATGGTCCGCGATCATCCGCAACCACTCAAAGCAACTGGCACCAGGGTTGGCACGCGAGAACAAGGCCATTACCCCCAAGACTTCTCCGCGATGCAAGAGCGGGTGCCCAACGAACGAAGCGATCTTCTCGTTCCGAATCCAATCAGGTGCGGCAGCCCAAGAAGAATCGGTGGCGACGTTTGCAACCTCAAGTGATTTACCAGACAAAGCAATCTCGCCGACTTTGCGAATGCCAATGGGAAATCTTCTAAAAGTCCCTTCAAGGTTGTCCCAAGGCGCATTCGATGGATCGATTGATTGACCAGCGCTAGCGACCAAATGCAGGCAGCGTTGCTGGTTTGGGCACTCCAAGGCGTGCCTGCATCCAGCGCAATCGCCAAAGAGCGGTGGCTTTGTGAGCCAAATGCGAGCCAAGGCTACCGACGTTCCCTCTGAGAGCCTTTTCACCGTCAGATACAGAAGTTCAGAAAGGTGATGGAGCTCCGCAAGCTGCAACAGCAGTAGCTTTGGATCGCCAAGAATTCCACTCGTGTTCATCGCAGTAGCCATTCAGCGATTGTAACGACTTTTCGTAATTCGGCAACGAGAAGTCGTTTTGCAACGAAGAATCGTTGCACACATTATCTTTCGAAATATGCCGCAAGTGCATACCCGAAAACAACTTAAGAGTTTGTCGGCTCTTTGGCACGGCAAATGTATCTATCTAGTCTCGCAGCGATCGAATGGCTCGATAGCACACCACCCCAGTATTGAGAAAGAACAATCATGTCACGTATCCATCAAATCAATCCAGAGTCCGCAACAGGAAAAGCAAAGGAGTTACTCGATGCCGTTCAGGGAAAGCTAGGGCTTGTTCCCAACATGACGCGAGCGATGGCGAATTCACCTGCAGTACTAGACGGCTATCTTTCGTTGAGCGGTGCGCTCAGCAAAGGTACTCTCTCGGCAAAGTCTCGCGAGCAGATCGCGTTGGCGGTAGCGCAGACCAACGAGTGCGATTACTGTCTAGCGGCTCACTCGGCCATCGGCAAGATGGTTGGATTGAGTGTGGACCAAATCCTCGATAGTCGTCGTGGAACATCGGTCGACACCAAAACCGATGCGATGATCCAATTCGCTCGACAGGTTGTCGATGAACGAGGCCATGTCTCCGATGCGAACATCGCACAAGTTCGCGCAGTGGGTTTGGACGATGGAGCTATCGCAGAAGTAGTCGCGAACGTCGCGCTGAACATCTTCACGAACTACTTCAACCACGTTGCTGAAACGGAAATCGACTTTCCAAAAGCTGAATCTTTGGGTGACACACTCCAAGTTTGTGCTAGTGGCGACGCGTGTCACACGACGCACTAAGCTGCATTTCCCGTAACACAGGCTGCCAGCCTGTGAAGAACATCACGTTCGCGACAGGCCATTGCCTGTCGCACTATGCCTCATCCATCCAAACCCTAAATCCGATTGAAATCCAACAATGAAGAAGTTCATCACAACACCCATTATGATCGCGATCGCAGCGATCATGCTTTCCCTCACGCCATTATCGTCCTCGCTTCACGCACAGAACTCGACCGCGGCGTCTTCGGATGAAAATCGAGTCGTCAAACACAAGACGATCAAAATCGATGGGTTAGATATCTTCTATCGAGAGGCAGGCCCCAAGGATGCGCCGACTCTGCTGTTGTTGCATGGGTTTCCAACTTCGTCTCACATGTTCCGCAACTTGATTCCTGCGTTGGCGGACAAGTATCACGTTGTGGCTCCAGACTATCCAGGATTTGGAAATAGTTCGGCTCCGTCGGTCAAGGAGTTCGACTATACGTTCGAAAATCTGGCCAATACGATCGGCGAGTTCATTGAGGTTGTCGGGCTGAAGAAGTACTCGATTTATCTCATGGACTACGGCGCTCCGGTTGGGTTTCGTCTTGCGGTGAATCATCCAGAAAGAGTTGAATCGCTGTTTGTTCAAAATGGCAACGCCTATGACGAAGGGCTCGACAACGATTTCTGGAAGCCGATCAAGGCTTACTGGAAAGATCGTTCCGAGGAACAAGGCAATCGTTTGAGATCTTTTCTGACTCTCGACGCGACCAAGTGGCAGTACACGCATGGAGTTCGCAACGTCGAAACGATTAGTCCCGATACCTGGGGGCATGTTCAACCGTTGTTGGACCGTGCTGGCAATCAAGAGATTCAACTTGCTCTGTTCTTTAGCTACGGAAGCAATCCTCCTTTGTATCCACAATGGCAGGCGTATCTTCGAAAACACCAGCCGCCGACGCTGATTGTCTGGGGCAAAAACGACCAGATCTTTCCCGCTGCGGGGGCCGAACCTTACAAGCGTGACCTTGAGAACTTGGAGTTCCATCTAATCGACACGGGCCACTTCGCCCTCGAAGAAGACGGGATTGCGATCGCACAGACCATTCGAGCCTTTTTGGGAAAGAGTACTTCCACAAATACACTTGAAGCCGGTTCCAGGTAGTCGGGTTTTTTCTCGATCCAAAAGCGAATTGATAGGCAACAGCCATGACCGTCATCCGACCACCATTCACATTGGAATCCGCCATCGCCAAAGTGCGAATGGCTGAAGATGCTTGGAATAGCCGTGATCCACAACGAGTCTCACTGGCGTACTCCGAGGACTCGGAGTGGCGGAATCGTGATCGTTTCCTACAGGGTCGAGACCAAATCCGTGAATTCCTCGCAGGGAAGTGGGAAAGGGAACTCGATTATAGATTGGTCAAGTCATTGTGGAGTTTTAGCGACAACCACATCGCTGTCCGCTTTCAATACGAATACCATGATGCGCATGGCCAGTGGTATCGCGCCTATGGAAACGAACTCTGGGAGTTCGAAGACCGAGGGCTTATGATGCGGCGCGAAGCGAGTATCAACGATGTTGCTATCACTGAAGCCGATCGAAGGTTCCATTGGGTAGCACCCGGTCCGCGGCCAGTCGAATATGCAGGCATCCCAGGGGTCCATTGATTTTCGAGAAGTGCACAATCAATCCTACACAAGGAAGACGAACCATGCATCAGTATCCCAGCGACATCGGCTTCACTCCTTCAGTGAAAGCGATCCAAACCCAGAAAGGTTCGCGGTCCAGTTATTCTCGCATGGAAATGGGAGGGAGCTGGGAAACGACTGTATCGGAAGAACTGCGCAAATTCCTGGCCGATTTGGACATGTTCTATCTTGGGACTGCGAACGCCCAGGGCCAGCCGTATATTCAGTACCGTGGCGGTTCACCTGGGTTCCTCAAGGTCGTGGACGAGAGGACGCTGGGCTTTGCTGACTTCGGCGGCAATCGACAATACATCACACTGGGTAACATCTCGGAGAATCCCAAAGCGTTTATCTTCCTCATGGACTACGCACACAGTCGTCGCATCAAGCTCTGGGGAAACCTTCGAGTGATTGAAGGCGATGCAGTGCTCCTCGACAAGCTTCGTGATCCCTTGTATCCGGGGAAGGCCGAGCGAGCGATCTTGTTTGAGATTGAGGCATGGGACGTAAACTGCCCTCAGCACATTCACAAGCGATTCTCCCAGAGGCAAGTTGCTCCGGTCATCGAGCAACTCCAGGCCAGAATCATAGAACTTGAGTCTAAGCTGAAGGCGGCCGTAAACGGACGAATCGATTAGCGTCAACATCCTTTACATAGATGTCGTCCGTCGTTGCCATCGAAACGACGCAATTCGATTGCGCCGAATGCCTGCTTCAGAAACTCGATTGTTGCCGCGGCGTTAACGACAATGAGGTACGGTGAGACGGTGGTGTAGCATTCCGGCTTGAAATGGGGCATTTCCTGGCTCTCGTGAATAGGCGGTATGAAGGCCGAGGTAACGAATTCTAATCGTAGACGCATTTTTCTTCTTCCAACCTATTCTTGGATGCTGGACATGTTCGGTAGATTAAACAAGCGGCGTACTTCCACTGTGGCAATGCGAGCCCCAACGTGTCGAGATGCAATAGAAATCGCTTCGTTCAGATCATGGGCAACGATCAAGTAATATCCACCTAGAAATTCGCGTGTCTCGGCAAACGGACCGTCCGTAATTAGTCGTTTGCCATCTCGAATGCGAATGCTAGTTGCCGTGGAAACCGAATGCAGCGGCGAGGCACTGATGTACTGGCCACGTCCATCGAGTTGATGCGTAAGTTCGACTGCTTCTCGTTGAGCTTCCATCAGAGCACCGGGGCCTAAATCATTCCAGAGTTGATCGTTGTCGTAGCACAAGAGCATGTACCGCGATCCTACTGGTTCAGCATTGGATTGAGTCGTCTCAAATCTGTCCGCTGGCAGTCCTTCCAAATGGTAGACAGGCCGAATTTCGATCACTCCCTTCTTCGCTGACGGTAGACGAGTTGCGACTGCGATGGCATCGTCTAGGTTTGGAACGTCGATCAAGAAGAAGCCGCCGAGTTGCTCTGTGGTCTCCGCGAACGGCCCCGTCGTCACCAGAGATTGGCCGTTGCGAACTCGTACGCTTGCGGCTGTCGCAACTGGATGCAGCGGCGAAGCAGCGATGAACTGGCCCTTGGCTTGCAGATCGTGACATACTGTCGTAGACTCGACCGTACATGCGGTCCATTCCTCTTCGGTCCAAGCGTTCTCGGGACTATAAATAAGCAGCATGTATTTCATGGTTCTTCGCTTTAAGATTGATACATTGAAACTTAATCCTAATCTTACTCCTAATCCTATCTGCGTCGTCAATCAGTCAGATCACAGTCCGATTGAGATCATGATTATAAGTAGGATTAAGAATAAGAGTTATTGGTGGTAAGCGTGAGGCTCGCCTTGAGCCATAACGTCGCGAGCGTCGCAATATGCTCACTTCCTATTGAATGCGGCTTCGATCGCGTGGATGTCAATCTTCTTCATCGTCATCATCGCGTCGAACGCACGCTTGGCTGCAGCACGATCGGGGGAGGTGGTCGCATTGATCAGCGCAGCTGGCGTGATCTGCCAATGGACTCCCCATTTATCTTTGCACCAACCACACATGCTCTCTTCACCGCCGTTACCAACGATTGCGTTCCAGTAGCGATCGGTTTCAGCCTGATCCGTCGTTGCGACCTGGAACGAGAAAGCCCAGTTGTGTTTCACTGAGGGACCGCCGTTAAGTCCGAGACCCGGAATACCCATCACGACAAATTCGACTGTCAAAATTGCCCCTTCTTTCCCCGACGGATTGTCACCTGGGGCCAGATGGACTGCGCCGACCGACGAGTTGGGAAATGTCTGGGCATAAAACTTTGCTGCCTCCAAGGCATCGTTGTCATACCAAATGCAGACACGGTTTTGAGCTGGATCATTGGACTTCATTTCTGTTTTCTCCTTACGTGGGTTACTGAGATCGAATTGACCGAATTAGGACTCTGGATCGAACATAATCTTCCGAACTTCTTGCGGGCATTGACACGCTCGGGCGAACCGAGCGGCCCATAAAAGCGCTTCGTCGCATGAGGGCACCTCGATGATCGAGAAGCCACCGACAACTGCCTTCGTTTCCGGTACAGGCCCATTCGTTTTCGTACCATCGGGCGCAACGATGCTTGATTGCTGGTACAGGACACCACCACCAAAGATCCAAATTCCTGCGGCCTTTGCATCGCGGACGACGGCGCGCGCAGTTTCGCCCACCATTGGCAAGTCCTCCTCTGGAATGTGATCCATCGAGCCATCATCAAACGAGATCAAGTATTGGTGCATCGAGTTTTACTTTCATTGTGATTGTTATGGTGATCTTAGAAGCGGCGGATTTAGTCTAAGTCACGTTTGCATGGTCCAGCTTGTCAATGCCACTCGATCACTCATGCTAGGTTTCTATTCGTGGCTGACTCGCGAGTAGTTTGCTTTCATGAACTCAGTCCATGTACCGTCTTGATTTTGAAATCGCGACGATAGCACATAACGATTCTTATCCATAAATTCGATCCTATCCTGGTACTTGGCCATTGTTCCGTCATCAGTAAAGCTAGGTCCTTCGGAGTCGAGCGTGAGTACCGCGCGAACTTCATCCAATTGACCGTCGTAAGGCCACAAATGCGTCATGCAAGAAGAGACGAAGGTTCCAACGAAGCGTTGTTTGACCGGATCAAAGCCGATGGTTATTACAGAACGGCTTGGTTGGTTGTCGGGGCCAACATTCTCCATTTCACCAAGCGTCCAAAGCGACCCTAGCGGTCGAGTCGACTGTTTTCCGGACGATTTCAAGGGTGGTTGGCCAGGTCCCATCGAACACTCGGTTTCAAACTCCCATTCTCCAACAAGCTGGAGGAGCCATTGGTGTCCAGTTGTTGGTATTGGTATCTCCATGTTCAATGACTTTCTTTATAGTTTGAAAAAGGAATCAAATCTCATTTTCTTCTAGATTGTTTGATTCATCCAAAGGGCCCCTAGCCGTGTCCGTCACGATCTAGGAAACCGTGCTGGTACTGTCAAAATCGACCGTCGAATAAGATTATTTACGCCGGAAGTGGCCCCGGCACCATAACCATCCAAGCTACGCCGAATTTGTCGGTGACCATTCCGTATCTGGGCGACCAAAAAGTCTTTACAAGTGGCATGTCGATTTTGCCGCCTTCAGCCAGGGCGCTAAAAGCGTAGTCGGCACAAGCTTCCGTGGGAACTGACAGTGCCAATCGAAACCCATCGAATCGTGATTTATCATCGCAACCATCCGATGCCATCAATGTCACGCCGCCGACTTGAAAGCTACAGTGCATCACTTTGTTTTCAAATCCCGATGCGAGCATACCAGGCGGTGTTGGCTCAGGGCTCTCGTTGAATCGCATCATCATGAGTACTTTCGCGTCGAGAGCAGTCTTGTAAAACTCGAGCGCTTCTTCGCAACGGCCACCAAAGAAAAGGTAGGGTTGCACTGAGGCCTTTTCCATAGCAAGGGCAGCTTCCAAATTTTGTTCCCTAACGCGTAGTTGAGGAGTGAATTCTTCTCCGAAGTCATCGGCTTCGAAGATCGGGCGAATCTCAATTTCAGACTCTTCGGGCATTGGGTTCGGACACTTCTTGAGCCAATTAACCGCCTCGTCCATTGATTTCACTTCCCAGATCCAATAGCCAGCTACAAGTTCTTTGGTCTCGGCAAAAGGACCATCGATTACATGTCGATCTTTACCTGTGAATCGAATACGTACCGCTTTGGAAGTCGGATGCAGCCCCGCCCCATCCTTCATGATCCCAGCCTTGAACAATTCCTCGTTGTACGCGCCCATTTCAGCCAGCAATTGCTGGCTTGGCATCGCGCCCGCCTCGGACGACGGACTGGCTTTAACAAAAACGACGACTTTCATGGATATTTTTCCCGCTTCAAATTGTGGACTGAGAGTGTTTTGTGCGGCCATTTCCGCTTCTTCATGAATTAGTCGAACCGGAAAACAGCGAATCGACAACGGTGTCAAGATTTTTTCGGAAACCTTCTAATTCGAGTCTCGCAATACTGTCTGCTCGATCTTTGTGAGCAAAAACCTCCGTTCCGGTTCTTGTTTCGCGAGGGACAATGCTCGCTCGAACGAGGCTTTGGCAGCCCGGATTTTACCGGCTCGCCGCAGCAGTTCGCCGCGAGCGGAATGAGCGAGGTAGTATTCGGTTAGTTCTCCGCGCTGGAGGATCGAATCGACCAAAGCCAGTCCCGCTTCCGGCCCATCTCGCATTGCGATAGCAACGGCCCGATTGAGTTCTACGATCGACGATTGCGCTGCTTGGAGCAGTAAGTCATACCAGTCGACGATCTCGTTCCAGTTCGTTTCGGCGGCGGATGCAGACCGAGCATGGACAGCTGAAATAGCGGCTTGAATCGTATAAGTGCCTACATCTCCCGACTCCAATGCACCAGACAGCCAGTCAAGTGCCTCGTGAATCATCGCACGTTTCCACAAAAAACGATTTTGATCCTCGAGCAAAACAAGGTCACCGTCGTCATTGGTTCGAGCAAGCCGTCGTGATTCGTGGAGCAGCATCAATGCCAACAGACCGAATACTTCTGAATCGGGAATCAACTCGCAAAGCAATCGACCGAGACGAATAGCTTCTTCGGTCAAGTCGGCTCTCGTATGAGACTCGCCGGACGAGGTTGAGTATCCTTCGTTGAAGACGAGATAGCAGACTGCCAGTACAGACTCAATTCGCTCTTGCAATGCGTCACTAGCCGGGACTTGATAGGGAATGCCTGCGTCACGAATTTTCGCTTTGCCCCGCACAATCCGCTGCGCCATAGTCGCGGGGGCCACCAGAAACGCTGCCGCAATTTGTTCGGTCGTTAGTCCGCAAACTTCTCGCAACGTCAAAGCAATCTGAATCGTAGGATCGATGGCCGGGTGACAGCAGGTGAAGATAAGCCGAAGTCGGTCGTCCTCGATAGCTTCGCCTGATCGCAAGGCGTTGGTTTCGGCTACTTGGTCGTTCCGCCGAACGAGGTCTGGTCGCAGTTCTGAAAACTTCGCGTGTCGCCGCATGGCGTCAATTGCTTTAAATCGGCCCGTCGAGACTAACCAAGCTCGAGGGTTCGCAGGAACACCATCGCGAGGCCACGTTTCAGCGGCTGCTGCGAATGCTTCTGCCAATGCATCTTCCGCCAAATCAAAGTCGCCCAAATATCGGATCAAGGTCGCAAGCACTCGCCGCGACTCTATTTGGAAGATTTCTTGAATTCGATTGTGAGGGTGCATGGATTCGGACCCAACTCCTGAAAACTACGATACAGGGATTTTCAAGTCAACATTCTAGCTCAGTAAGGCTCCCTCCAAACCCAGGACTTACATGGATTCTTTCTCCAGCAATCAATACTTCTGGAAGGTAGACACATCATGGGCAGCATGAATCTCAACGATACGATCAACGATACGATCAACGCGACACCGGAAACAGTTTTCGCCGTTGTGTCCGATGTTGCGAACTCCCCAAAACGCCTCGACTGGTTCGAGAAAGTCGACATGCTCATTAACGGACCTGTACGCGTCGGTACGAAGTAGCGCGAGACTCGCCGCATGAGCAATAAATTGAGTGTTGAACAGTGGGAAATGACAGCCTTAACTCCAGCTGCACGGCCACCATTTCGGTCGGCGGTCCAAGTGCTTCCAAAAGCCGCATATTCAACCGATCGCTCCGAACGACTTCTTAGTCCAAAGTGTTCGGTACTTCTTTTGGTATTTGCTATCCAACTCCTGCTCGATGAGGCTCTCGGCCAACGCTGGAATTTTTTCATCCTTCACTTCATCGTAAATCTTTCGGAGCGATTCAATGATGTCATAGCGAATTAAGGTGCAATTCTTGTGCGAGACGCATTCAAAGTACCATTTATTAAGCGATTCCAAGACTTTTTTTCGATACGGCCCCCCGACGCAAGCAACCATCCACATGGATTGCAACGCATGCCTCGCCGTCACGAAGCGTTCATCCTTGACAACGCTGAAGAGCTTCGGAAAGTCGCCAAGAATGCGTTTTGAACCATCGCTCTTCGCTAGTCTACAAAGGAGCTGCGCAGCGATCGAGCGATTGCGGTTATTTGTGTCCGAGAGTTGCAGGAAAACTTCGGTCATGACCGAATCAGCCCAATCCACGGGCTCGACAGTCAACGTCAGCATTTCCTGATATGCGACTCCTTGGCGCTCCGCATCCGCACTCCAGAGTTCCGAAATGCAAATCGGAACTTTCTCCGCCAACTCTTCTTTCGAAGCTTCCTTTGCGCTTGCCATGTTCACTCCACTCGTTTCTATGGGCGATCTGAATCAGGTTACCACATGTGTCGTCGAAAACGTTGTCACTGGCCCCATTGGCAAGGAGGCTGAGTATAACGATTGGCTCGGATTCGGACAACGTTTGAACCACTCGATGGCATGTTGCATCGAATCGACTTTCCACAACCAGAAGCCTGCCAAATGACAAAAGATCTGCCCAATAGACCAATTGCCGAGTACGCGCGTTGGTTTAGTGGAAAGGCGTACCGCTTCGTTGAGTACAAATAAAGAGGCGTTCGCCGAGAACTGTCAAAATGGGAGGTTTTTACTGAATATCCCAACGACAATAAGTCGATAGACGCAAAATGTGTTTTTTTGTTCAAGTTTCAATCGAGGTTCGAATTCATGACGCGATCAAGACGCTGTTCAACATTCAAAACGCTTGTCGCCGAACGATTGGAACACCGATTTGTACTGGATGGATCCGCTTCGTTCATGGATTGGGATATGGGAAACGATCTGGTAAACGCCCAGGCAGAAACCGCTTATTTGGCCCAAGACAGTAGTTCGATAGCAATCAAAGAAATGACATTGGCGTTTGGCAACGTGGACGATGCGCCCTCCGAGTTTCGTATGGAATTGGATGGATTACCAATCGCACAAGACCTTCGCGATAACACTCTCTTTGTTGTGTTGAACCGTCCCGATGGGACGGGAGCGATTGATGAGTTTGATATCTCCGACGTCAATTCGCCGCAACGAGTCTCAAGGGTCAACATCCCCAATATCATTACTGCGGCGAACTTCTTCGATGACATTCTGGTGTTGCAAACGATAGACCAAAATGATCTTCCGGCAGTCACTCCGGTGTTAACGGTTGTTGCAACTATGAACTCCGTCGAACTAAGCCCATTCGGCGACAGTTCCGTGAGCCTGGTCGACGGCTTCTTTGGGACTCTTCCGCTACCAACACTTCAGATTTTGGAAATCAACCGTTTGAGCGATGGGGTCGTTGCTACACATCCATTGTCCAACCCTGTTGAACACTTATTTGTCATGGATAGCGAACTGTTTACGGCGACCTCGAATATGTACACTCCCGCTTCAATGGACGTGCATCCCGAGACACGCATCGATCGCTTTCACCTGGATATCGATTCAGGGACGTTGAATCTCGCGGAGTCTTTATCGATCGACGGCGAGATCATGTCAACCGATATCGGGCAATCCGATACCACTCAAAGTCTTAGCTTGTTGATGCAATCTTATTCGAACCTGCCGTTTTCCGAATTGGGAAGTGTTTCTGTTGAACAGTTTTCGATCGACTCAAATGGCAAACTGGAACGAAAGAGGATTCCGGTTACATTGCCGTCGGGCGACAATTGGGTCTCATCCTTTGAATTCCAAAACGGACGATGGGTTCTAGGATCGCCTCACGGCCTGACTTTAGTTGATGCAACAGGAACCGGACCCGTTGTTTCAACCAGCCTGGCCTACGAAAATCAGTTCTCTTCGTGGGCAGAACTGGATGCTCAAATCTACTTGCGAATCGCAAATGATGTCGATTCAGGCAATGGTTCGATATCAAACCAAAGTGTCGAGCTGGATGTGCTGGATGTTTCCGACTTCTCGCACCCTAAGACAATCGTCTCAAAATCATTTGGCGAAATAAACTCCTCGGACCAAAATTGGGCATGGAGCGTTGTTGAAAACGATGTTTTGAAACAAGCAGACGGGAAATACATGCTTGTAATGCCAACGAGCTGGGATTCCGCAACGGATTTTCAAGCTGGTCCCGTAGAGGATTGCGATCTAAGCTCGATAGGATCGGTGGTCTTGCCATGGAGTCTAGACTCCACCGTGCAACTAGTAGCAATCACTTTGTCGCCTGAATTTCCAACCGCCATAGAACTCTCAGGCGAATTCGCGATTGCCTTTCCTTTCACGGAGGTACACCAAGACAACAATATTCTTGCCCTGAGTGGCATTGGCGAGCTTGCATTGGTCAATCTTGACCAGAAGCCTCTAACACCAAATCGAGTCGCTTTTCGCAATCACAACTCAATGTTGGTCGATCCGCAAGAAAACCAATGGGACGAGACCATGAATGCTTTAGCTCGCAACCCCGATAATCCAACTGATACCAACAGCGACGGCAGCACGAATGAGTTTGATGTTTTGCTTTTGATCAATGAACTCAATATGCGGGGTCCCTACGCGTTGCCGAATCGGTCCACTTCAATTGACCATTCGATTCTGGGAGATGTCAACGGTGATCTATGGCTTACTCCGCTGGACGTACTAGTTATTATCAACTGGATCAATAGGGAATCGGATTCCGACTTGAACAAGGTAGCCTCGTCCACAACGTTTGCGTTGGCAGCTAGCAATACCACGCAATGCGTCTCGGCGACTACCGAGAGCGTGGACAACTTCATGAGTCGACTAATCGATTCGTTGCCAGTTGCACCGAATTCAGCGAGCAAGGTTCAATCGACTTCCCTCCAGTCGCGAACACATTTCACTGAGGAGCAGAACATCGATTTTGCATTTGCCGATGAAGAACTGAACGATTCGCTGCACACAATTGCGAATGAATTATTCGAATCGACGCTTCGATAGCGCGAAGACTTTTGAGACTCTTGGGGACACAGCACTTTTTGAAAACAAAGACACGAGCGGCAAGAGAGTTGCCTTACAATAGATTTCATCCCGCCATTCACCATGACTTTCTTTCGAAGGGATGTTTCACCGAAGATCGTCGAGGACGAGGATCTGCGCAAGGTGGTGTGTCCTCGATTGCGTAAAGCTATTCGGTATCTGAAGAAGGTGAGCGTCCGCGGCAGCTAATGCTGAGCGTCATGCCAGAGGAAGATTGTGAACAAAATTGATTGGAACGCTCTTATGGAAGAACCTAGAACGGCATTGAGCGTCATCTTCGAGGTCGTGCGATTTCTATCCGTGGCATCACTCGGATTCTTCGCTGGTGGCATGCTGACCGAAGGTTGCGTCCTCGTGCCCTACTGGCGCTCGCTCAAACCGGCGGAGTTTCTGTCGTGGTATGCCGCACATGGCCACCGGCTACAGGGCTTCTTTGGGCCGCTCACTTATGTGGCCGGACTTCTGTCGCTCGCCGCCGCACTCGTCTCTCCTTGGGAGGGCCATCCCAGCCGATGGCTTACCTTGCTCGCGTCCGTCGTCATGCTCGCGGCGGTTGCCACTTTCTTCCTCTACTTCGGGAAGGCGAATGCGAGTTTTGCGACAGCAAGCCTCGGGGTGGATGAGGTCGCGGCGGAGTTGACTCGCTGGGCCAAGTGGCATTGGTGGCGCACGAGTCTGAGCTTTGTCGCCTTTGCCACGGCGATGATGACGTTGTGGCGACACAAGTAGTGAGGTAGTATGTGACGTAGTATGACTGTGCCGCCTATGCGCTGCTCTAACGGGCGCGGCTGTCACGCCTGCTGCTTCCGGCCTCCGCCTTTCCCCCACCAAGCAGCGGTCGCGCCCGTCGCTGAGCTTGGGGTCGTCTTGGCTGAAAACGAAAAGAATTCACCAGTATGAAATCCGACAGAGCGAAATTGCGCATAGCAGGGGACTTGTTTCTTTCAGCATTTCTCGCATACGGGATTGGAACGGGCATGGTAACTGGAATCATCGAAGCAACGAATCCGACCGTTGAACTTGCCCTCAAGAGGGCACAATTCATCACAGGTGCTGCGCTGATGCTCGTGACCTCGGCAGCCTGGCCTAACACTGCATTCGAGCGGGACGCGCCAAAAGCTGCGCACCCCTCAATTTGAACGTTAGACCGCCGACAGCGCCCGCTGGAGCAATCTGTACCATGACTACACCAACTGCCGATAGCCAATCTCGACCACTACTGCAGCATGTGGCCGTCATCGGGGCAGCTGGCGGTCTCGGTCAGGGAATACTCAACGTTTGCCGATCGGCAGGGAAGAGTTTCACGGCCATCGTCCGTTCTCGGCCGGAACGCATAACCGCCGTGCCGGTCGGATCTCGTGTTGTCGTCGTGGAGTCTCTCAACGATCGCCCCGCACTCATGGAGGCATTCGCCGGCGCAGATGCCGTTCTCACCGCGCTCGGAGCTACGGCAACGACCCATGAACACTCGTCGGACCGGTACTCTCGCTCGTCGAAGGTGGGCGAGAAAGCCCCCGAGTTCAAGCTCAAGGACCAGGCCGGCGAAGAGCGCATGCTCTCGACCATGATGAAGGACGGGCCGGTCGCGCTCGTGTTCTATCTCTCGGCGAGTTGGTGACCGTACTGCCAGAAGCAACTGGTCCAGTTGCAACGTGACTCGAAGTAGATCGAAGAGGCCGGCCTGAAGGTAGTGTTCATCAGCTACGACTCGGTCGAAGTGTTGAATGGGTTCGCGGACAAGCAGAAGATCAAGTTTCCCCTGCTCTCCGCCCCCGAGAGCAAAACGATCCTCGTCTACCGTCTTGATGATTGCGCTGGGAACAGTACTCTCTATTGCCTTGCTGCCTATCCGCTGCACAATCCCTTGAAACAGCGCCAGGCCCCGGTCACCAATGCAGTCTTTTTCATAGAGAATTTCTTTGTTCCAGCCGACAACTGGTTCCAGATAGCCCCATGGTCCAGCACATGGGGCAACCACGAAACGCGACAAGCATCAACAGCCCGAGCCCAACTGCACCCAAAGGATGGGTACCGACTATCTGAAACGCTCCCCACAGCGAGCCGAAGCCAACCGCACCGCGCACCAAATGCATGGTCATGGTCTTGCTCGCTAAAGGTGATTGAACTGCCTGTTGGGAGTTAGGCAGGTTCTTAAAGTTGGACATTCGTTTTCTCCATTTTACTGTTGTTTGGTATGAAACCCGCCTATCGATTTGATTGCGGATGAATGACTTTCGCCCACCACGACATGAAGGTGATTATTAGAGAGGGCCGCCACTGGCGATTCGGTTTGAAGCAAAATAATTATTTTTGTGCGTCATCGGTCAAATGCGGGACGAATGATTGGCCGAATATCAACGCATTTACAAGGCGGTCCTAACCGTCCAAAATCAAGTTCGAATTCGCGGGGTTCTGCCAATTGGTTTGCTCGCTGCTTTTCTCAGTCCAGCAGATATTCGCGAATCTTCACACGCGCCTGGTGCAGCCTGCCCTTTGTACTCTCGCGGGAAAGGCCTAGCGTCGCCGAAATCTCATCGATCGACATTTCTTCCACATCACGCAAGATTACGACCTCCCGATAGTGCTCAGGTAGGGTTAAGATGGCTTGCGTCAGGTCCATTCTCAGTTCATCCGCCGGCCGTTCAGACAACCTGCGTTGGTTCGTAATATCTTTCACGTCGTCGTATTCAACAGTTCGTCCTCGGAATGCTCGTTGGGCTAGCCGCCAGCATTCACGGCGCACCACCAACCATGCGGAAATTGAGGTAAAGGCGCGGATTGTGCCCACACGGCGATAGAGCAGCCAAAGCGTCTCTTGCACAGCATCGTCCATATCGTCGGCGTGCTGGCAGTTCCGCACCGCATAACGACGAATGTCAGGCTGTGCCGCCTCCAGTAAGGCAAGCACAGCCGACTCGTCCCCAGATCGTGCGGCGTCGATTAGCACCACATCGTGACGCCATGTTCGTTCTGTTTCCAAGTGACTTCTCAATGCTAAATTTTTAGCTTTCGACCTACCATCGCACACATCGGACAGAAACCTGCGAATCCTGACAACGCCGTCATGACACCCATTCCCGCCAGCACGTAGCCACCTATAGTCGCCGTCAAAACGGCAAGTCCTCCAGCGACCATCGCAAGGCCCACTATAACACGAGCGGCCCGTTCCCAGGCTGGCAAATTCTTTACGTAGAACATGGATTCTTCCTTTTCACTGTACGTTTGGTATGCAACACCGCTTAATCGAATTGATTGCGGATCAACGACCTCTCAGCCACGTTGGCGCAAAGGTCATTATTAGAGAGGCTCGCCGTTCGTGTTTCGGTTTGAACCAAAAAAACTATTTTGTTGCGTCTTGACTACGCCATGCCCTTTTAGCTTTCGTCCCATCATTGCGCACGATTCCGTTCGCTCAACAAGTCCGTCCCGCAGAGCTTTTCGCACAACGTATCGGGAAACGACCTTTGAATTGCTCCAAACCACGCACCAAAGAGGCCTGACCCCTTTGATTCCTCGCAACTGCGCTGCAGCGAACAGCGGCATGGCGTTTGGGTTACAATCGGCGGTCCCATTGTCCACGGTCCCTGATCTTAGGACAATATACCAGAGGAATTTATGCACACTATACCAAGAAATACAAGCGACTTACTCGGTCAGATTTGCACCGACTTCATGACCAAGCTCGCCATCCAACCCAACAAATGATCAGCATGAAAAACAGACTCATTTTCCTCACACTCGCCTTCGTTTTCGCAACGCATGGCTCACGTTTCGCCGCAGGCAAAGGTCAGGAGACGGCGATACCTGATTTCACCAAAGGCGAAAAGATCCCCGAAGGCGCGAAGCACGACTGGAATCTCGGTGCCACGGGCCTACGCGGTTGGATTTATTGTGACAAGATGGTGACTACAGATGCGCGCCAGGTTGCGATCACCAAGGTCGAGAAGGGTTCTCCCGCGGACGGCGTTCTCGCGGTCGGCGATGTGATTCTCGGTGTCGGCGGCAAGCCGTTTTCCTATGACCCACGCACCGAAATGGGCAAGGCTCTGACCCTTGCCGAATCGGAAGCGGGCCAAGGCAAGCTCAGCCTGACCCGGTGGCGCGCAGGCAACTCGGCGGAAGTCGTGGTGAAGCTTCCAGTGCTCGGAACTTACAGCGCTATCGCTCCCTACAATTGCCCCAAGTCTAAAACCATTCTCGAACAAGGGTGCAAAGATCTCGCCAAGCGGATGGCGAATCCCTCCTATGCCAAGCGGCTTGACCCCATCCCCCGCTCGCTCAATGCGCTCGCCCTGTTAGCCAGTGGTGACCCAAGCTACCTCCCGCTGATCAAGAAGGAAGCCGAGTGGGCCATGAACTTCAAAGACCAAGAGATGGCAACATGGTATTACGGCTACGTCATGATGTTCCTGGCCGAATACAAGATGGCAACGGGCGATGATTCGGTCATGCCGGGCTTAACGCGGCTCGCGCTCGAAGCTGCCCATGGCCAAAGCGCAGTGGGCTCCTGGGGCCACAAGTTCGCTCGGCCCGACGGACGACTGTTCGGCTACGGAATGATGAACTCCCCGGGTTTGCCTCTCACGATTTCGTTGGTGATGGCCCGTGAAGTGGGCGTGAAGGACCCAGCGGTGGACCGTGCCATCGAACTCAGCGTCCGACTGATGCGATTCTATATCGGCAAGGGAGCGATTCCCTATGGCGACCATCATCCATGGATTGAGACCCACGAGGACAACGGCAAGTGCGGAATGGCCGCCGTGCTGTTCAACCTGATCGGTGAATCGAAAGGCGCGGAGTTTTTCTCCCGCATGAGCGTTGCTTCCCACGGATCGGAACGCGATTGCGGGCACACCGGCAATTACTTCAACATACTTTGGGCGATGCTTGGTATTGCCCAGTCGGGCTCGGACGCCACGGGTGCATGGATGAACGAGTTTGGCGCATGGTATTTCGACCTTGCCCGCGGTTCGCAAGGAAATTTCCTACACCAAGGCCCGCCGGAACCTGAAGAAGACAGCTACGCAGGCTGGGATTGCACTGGCGGCTATCTGCTGGCCTACGCCATGCCGCTGAAGAAGCTTTATCTCACCGGCAAAAAGGCTAGCGCAGTGCCGCAACTCGATGCAGCCGCCGCCCAATCACTCATCGTCGACGGGCGTGGTTGGAACAACAAAGATCGCAACAGTTTCTACGATGCGCTTAGCAACGAACAACTCCTCGAGCGGCTTGGCAACTGGTCGCCCGTTGTGCGCGAGCGAGCGGCCATGGCTCTGGGGCGTCGCAAGAAAGCTGCCATTGCACCTTTGATCGAGATGCTCGATTCTCCCAGTCTCGACGCTCGCTACGGCGCGTGCCAGGGTTTGATCTTCCTTCGCGGACGGGGAGCGAATGCGGTGGATGCCCTGCAGAAGACGCTGGCGCATCAAGACCACTGGCTGCGCATCAAAGCTGCCGAGGCACTCGCAGCCATTGGTGCGCCGGCTACAAAAGCAGTGCCGCAACTGCTCGAACTGCTGGCTCAGGTGGACGTGAAGAATGACCCGCGCAGCATGCAGCAGCGATATCTCTCCTTCGCACTGTTTGAGCGTGACGGGATGCTCGGCCGCTCACTGGAAGGTGTAGATCGCCCCTCGCTCTACAAGGCCGTGCGGGCCGGGCTGAAGAACCAGGACGGGCGCGCACGCGGCAGCATTGGTTCCGTCTATCGCCATCTCTCGCTCGAAGAGATCAAGCCTCTGCTGCCTGCCATCCACGAGGCGATCGTCCAGCCCGCGCCGAGCGGCGAGATGTTCGCAGACGGGATTCGCGTGGAAGGCCTGCGTCTCCTGTCGCAGCACCACATCGAAGAAGGCATGGACGCGCTCGTAAACTACACCCGAGATCAGAATCCATGGGAAAGCCAAATTCGCACCCCTGAGCTGATGCAGATCCTCCTCACCTACGGCACCCACGCCAAGGTGGTCATTCCAGAACTGACGAAGATCGCGCACTACTTTGAGAAGGAGGAGAAAGATTTTCCTCGGGCGCTGATGCGCATGAAGGCCAAGAGCGTCCGCGAAACGATCGCTGCGATTGAAGCCTCGACGGACACCCCGAAACTCATCCGAATCAAATAGGAACATGTCTGACGACGCCAACCTTCCCGCGCCACAGGGGCAGTTCCTCATCTACGCCGACGGCGCATCGCAGCTTCAGGTCCGCCTGGAGGGCAACACAGTCTGGCTCACGCAGAAGCTCATCGCCGAGCTTTACGGCGTGACAGTCCCGACCGTAAATGAGCATTTGGCTGGGATTTACGAAGATGGAGAATTGAACGCAGGGGCAACTATTCGGAGTTTCCGAATAGTTCAACGCGAAGGGATTCGCGACGTTTCCCGCAACGTCGAGCACTACTCCCTCGACGCCATTCTCGCGGTCGGCTACCGCGTCCGGTCGGCCCGTGGCACCGCGTTTCGTCAATGGGCCACCGCGCGTCTCTCCGAGCTCCTGGTCAAGGGGTTCACGATGGACGACCAGCGTCTCAAGGAAGGACGAACGCTCGGCACCGACTATTTTGACGAACTGCTCGCCCGCATCCGCGACATCCGCTCGTCCGAGCGGATGTTCCACCAGAAGATTCTCGACATCTACGCCACCAGCATCGACTACGACCCGACCGCCGAGGCTACGACGCTGTTCTTCCAGACCGTGCAAAACAAGATGCACTGGGCCGCCCACGGGCACACCGCCGCCGAGGTGAAGGGATGAAGAAGCTGCTGAAGTAGTCGATTTCCTATCGACCATGACCATATTTAAACGACACAAAGAAATGACATGAAAAGAACAAGCTACACCGCATGGCTGATTGGATTCATCTGGCTACTGGTATGCCCGCAGGCCGGGGCCGAAGAGAAATTGGTGCGCGGAAAGGACCGCATTGATGTCCCTGCCATCGGGGACGGGTTGTGTCTGCACAATCTCTTTCAGTCCGGCATGGTGCTTCAACGCGACAAGCCGATCCGGATCGGCGGCTGGGCGGAGCCCGGTGAGAAAGTCACCGTGACCTTTGGCGATAAAACTCAGTCAGACACCGCTGCCGACGATCGGTGGTGGGGAGTCGAGCTGCCGGCCATGACCGCCAGTTCCGAGCCGCACCAGTTGGTCGTCCAGGGCAAAGCCACGACGTTCAAGCTGGAGGATATCCTCATCGGGGATGTCTGGTTGCTGGGTGGCCAGAGCAATATGGAGTTTCCCATCTACAAGGTTGATGGCGGTTCACTCGAAATCGCAACTGCCAATTTCAATAACATCCGCCTCTTCACCGTCCCGCAGTTGAATGGCCCTGATGACAAGAAAGCCTTTCCAAGGCAGTATCAGTGGAGTGATTGGTTCGGGGAGCACTACCGGCAGGGATATTGGGATGTCTGCTCGCCGGAGACGGTCAAAGAGATGTCTGGCATCGGCTACATCTTTGCTCGGCGCCTTCACATGGCGACACAAATTCCGATTGGCGTGATTGATGCGTCACGAGGCGGCACCTGCATTGAGACGTGGCTGCCGCTGGATCTGCTGAAGACCATCGAAACACCGGAGGTCAAAGCCGCGCTGTCCGACTGGGACAAGAAAGTCGCGGAATTCGATCCGCAGAATGACCTCGAAGCCAGGATCAAGCAGTTCAATGACCAGACGGCCCGGTTGAAGACAGCAGGCAAAGAGATTCCTGCAAACCGCACCCTGCCCACTGATCTGCGCCCGGGTCCGGTCATGGACATGAACAAACCGGGCAACTGTTACGCCAGCATGATCGCGCCGATTGCCGGATTTCAGATCAAGGGCGCCATCTGGCATCAGGGCTACAACAACGCGTTGGTGCCGAATGGTCACGTGATGTATTACCAGTTATTTTCCAAAATGATTGGGGCGTGGCGCGCGTCGTTCGATGACCCCGAAATGCCGTTTGGCATCATCTCGCAGGAAACCGAGGGAGAACCGCAAGACCTGGATAACTACCTCGAGAAGATGAACGACGAAGGGATTTACATTCGCGAAGTCCATTACAAGACCTTCCTCGACTTCCAGAAAGCTGGCGACAAGAACGTTGGCTTCGCCAGCAGTTTCGATCAACGCCGGGCCTGGTATCATCCGCAGATCAAGATCCCTGTCGGCGAGCGCATCGCCGGTTGGGCGTTGGTGACACAATACGGGCTGTCCAACAATATCCGCTGGCTGCCACCGACGATCCAGGAGATGCGGGTAGAAGGTGGTAAAATGATCCTGAAAATGGCTCGCTTCGAAGTAATCACCTACAACGACGGCCCCATCCTCGGGTTTGCCATTGCGGGGAAGGACGGGAAATTCCAACCCGCCAAAGCCGAATGGAGCAACCCAGCCGACCCCGGCGACCGCAGCCTCATCGTTCTGTCCAGCCCGCTCGTGGCGGAGCCCGTGTATTACCGGCATGCGTGGGGCCGCAACCCTCTGGCAAACTTGAAGGCCGACGGCATCCCGCTTGACGTCCTGCGCAACGACAACTTTACGGTCGCTGACATGTACGAGATTTACACGGGCAAGAAAAGCGCGACGCCCAACATTCTTAACGGGGTAGAGCACCGTGATCTACGCAACGCGTTAAAGGCCGAAGACGTGAAGCGCCGCCTGCATGAGGCGGAAACCTTCATCAAAGAGCAGCAATCCTCGAGAAAGGCCTCGCAGAAATGAACTCAATGACATTCCTGACTTCCCTCGCCCAATCCGCCCATCTCATCCTCGACGGCGCCACTGGCACCGAGCTCAATCGCCGAGGAGTAGATACCGGGCTGCCGCTTTGGTCAGCCCGAGCATTGATCAATGAACGCGATACAAGAATCCTGCAGAACATTCATGAGGACTATCTTCGCGCAGGCGCGGACATAATCAGCACGAATACATTCCGCACGCACCGCCGCGCGCTTGATCCCAGTGGAAACGCGGATCGCGCCCTCGAACTCACCCGCCGCGCCGTAGACATCGCCCGCGCCGCGATCGCCAATGTGGCTGCGGATAGACCTCGCTTCGTGGCTGGCTCGATCTCCACTCTCGAAGACTGCTACCTTCCCGACCTCGTCCCACCCGATGACGAACTCCGCGCCGAACATTCCGAGCGGATTCATCACCTCATCGAATGCGGCGTGGATTTCATTCTCATCGAAACCATCAACACGCTGCGTGAAGCGCTGGTCATTGCAAAACTTGCGGCGATCACAGGCACAACCGCCATCGTCAGCTTTGTTTGTGATCGCGAAGGGAAAATCCTTTCGGGCGAAACGCTCACCGAAGCGGCGGGTCAATTGCTCCCGCTTGGCATTTCAGCAATCGGCGTCAACTGCGGACCGACTCCCTACTTGGCCATGCCCATTGCGGAATTACACACCGCTTGCGGTGAGGATTTCCCGTTAATTGCTTATGGTATCATCGGCTACGCGGATGAAAACGTCGGCTGGGTCAACACGGATTCTGAAAACGCCAGTGTCTATTGCGAACATGCATCTCACTGGCCTGCAAAAATCATCGGCGGCTGCTGCGGCGCAACACCTGACCATATCAAGGAACTGGCAAAGGCCATAAAGTAAATTGACGAGTACTGTACAATCATGAATTTTGAGCGGCAACCAAAGTTCAGAAGTCAAAGCAAACAAGGAATAAATATGAAACAGAACCGCCACACACGCCGAGCGTTTGCTCAATCGTCTATCGCGATCGCGGCTTTCGCCCTTTCGACTTTTGCCACCGTCTCGGCTGCGGAACCGCCAATACCGAAGCCCGACGAGAAACCGGCCGACATGACCAAACCGGTTCAGGTCTTCATCTTGCTGGGCCAATCCAACATGGTCGGCCAGGGCAAAGTGAAAGGCGTTGAGATCTCTCTGGAGCATGCGGTCAAGGAGAAGAAGAAGTATCAATATCTTGTTGATGATGCCGGGGCATGGATCGAGCGGAAGGATGTTCGCTTTGTGCGGTACATGTCCGGCAACGGCCCGTTGAACAACGAATGGATGACCGTGAAAGGCAACACGCTGGGCCCGGAACTCGGGATCGGCCATCCGCTGGGCAATGCGATCGACGCGCCCGTAATGATCCTCAAGTGCTGCATCGGCAACCGCAGCCTCGGTTGGGATCTCGCCCCGCCAGGCAGCGAGCGTTTCGAGTTTGTGATCAAAGACAAGTCGGGCGCGGAAAAGAAGATGGTCTATGCTGGCTACAAGGACAAACCTAACTCATGGGAAATGGACCCGGCCAAGGGCCTTAAGACCGAACCCTCGCCATGGGTGGACAAGAACGGAAAACCGATCGACTGGTATGCCGGCAAGCAGTGGGACTCCGACATCGGCGACGCCCATAAGGCCTTGGCCGATCTCGAAAAGCACTATCCGGGAGCCAAGGGCTACGAAGTCGCTGGCTTCTTCTTCTGGCAAGGCGAAAAGGACGCAGGTGACCCCGGACTTGCGGCCCGGTACGAAGAAAACCTCGTTCGATTTATCAAGCAGTTGCGCAAGGAATTCAACGCTCCCAACGCGAAGTTCGTGCTCGCCACCATGGGTGAATCCGTCAAGGGCGGCACCGGGCTTGGTGCCCAGGTCCTTGAGGGCCATCTCGCCGTGGACAGGGCGACTGGTAAGTACCCCGAAT
Source organism: Pirellula sp. (assembly GCA_031372345.1). GTDB lineage: Bacteria > Planctomycetota > Planctomycetia > Pirellulales > Pirellulaceae > JBKCUI01. Next base: position 20,336 of record JANMLD010000028.1, on the reverse strand, counting down.
TCAAAGGGAACGTCGCTACCATCTACACCAACCCCATGGCTCAAGGAGGCAGCGGCAACGGTCACTACGGTGGGAAGGCGGAGGTTTATATGGACGTCGGCGAAGCCATGGGCCAAGCGATGGTGGAGCTGTTGAAGGAGCGTAAATAGAGATGCAAACATCGACTCCTTCATCCCAATGACTGCCATCATTCACCATGGACACAAGCCGACTTAAATGGCGCAGCTACCGCGGCCACCGCCGGACCTTCGTCTGCACGCGGGAAATCGAAGGTGCTGAAGCCGAACAAACTCTTACACTCGGCCTGAAGGACTTCACCTCCGACGACGGCTCACCAACGAGTTGGGCAGAAATCGACCAACTAGGCCTCTGCGCCCACTTCGCCGCCAAAGGCACTTCAACCGACCAAGTCCCACTCTGGCAAGGCGATGCTCCTAAGTTTCTGCAGCTGGCCTGGAATGAAAGCCCTTGATGCGCTCAAACCAGCCGTTGACGCGTGGATCGGTAACATTTTTAAAATGCTTGACAGTGTTTTAGATCGTCTTGCTCGAGAAAGGCTTACAAGAATCTAGTCGGTTAACCCACGTGGAGGGCTGGTTTATCTAGTCTTGTTGTACTCTTGCGAGATCTAGAAGCAAATGGTCGATGATCTCATCGATTCTTTCATCGGTCGTGTGTTTGGCCCGAATTACTCCCGCTTGATCCAGGACGTACATCTTGGGCCATCCTCGAATACTCCATGCCATGGGTATATCTCCTAAAGGCCCTTTCTCGCCGCACCAGAATGAACGCCATGGAATCTGCAAGGCCTTGACCTTTTTCTTGTCAGCGTCCGAGTTGACACCAATGAGAGCAAATGGTTTTCCGTCGAGTCGCGCAAGGAGTTCCTTCTCGTGCGGAATCAAAGCCATACAAGGAGCACACCATTCGCCCCAGAACGACAGCAAGACGACTTTGCCGCGATAATCGCTCAGCTTCAGGCCCGCACCATCCATGTCTTCACCGATGATATCTGGGGCAGGTTTTCCGACCGACAAATGCTCGATGGCAAAGATCGCCGACGTAGCGAGCGTGCCGTAATCGATGTCTTGAACAGCCTTCATGGATCCATAGCGATCTCGTAGCTGTTGGTACAAACGAATCGATTCCGCCTCGGTTTTGGCGACATCGATTTTTCGTATTCTTGCCAACCAGCCCGCTGAATACGTACCGTTCCAAACTTGAAGTTCACCGTCCGACATCTCGAACATAACAGCAGGAATCTCAGAAAGTGTTTGGGTTTGAGTTGCCAGAGCAAGGAGCAACCGGGCGCGATCCTTTTCGTCGAGACTCTCATGCGCCTGCTGCTGGCCTTACTTCTTCGGACATTTTCAGCGTCGAGTTGCGTAGCATCTTATTTTTGGCCTCACTGTCCGAAGCACTTTTTGATTCTTCGTCTAACTCAATCTGAATGCTCCGAAGCCGAGCGTCCGCTTCCTCTCGAAGCAACTTGATAGTTTCATTCGGCGTGTCCTGGGCGTGCACGCTTGGGCTGCCAACCAAACCGACCGCGAAGAAAACGGATGCCAACCATTGCCATTTCTGAGAACACATCTTGCCCTCCTTTATTATGGCGTGTCGCCAAAGAACAGTCTTGAGTACCGGTGTATTGGTGTACTAGATCACAAGATCACGTGCTCGTCAAGGGTCGAGTATCCCCAAGTCCCTTAACATCCACCCAAGGTCGAAAATGCCAGCGATTTCCGATTTCGTGTTAAAGACATGAGCGACGGCCAGATCAGGGCACTCGTTCCAGTTCAGTGGCTGATGCTCGGATCGGTCACCCAAACCGGCTTGTCCAGCCGGTGTGAGTATTGCGGCTGAGTTGACAATGACGTGGCCCGTCTCGTCGACGATGGACGCTGGCAATTTTCTAACGACACACTCGAATGCGACATTGAACGAATAGCTCGCTTGGCTGGCGACTTCGAGATCGTTGAAGCAATTCCGCTTTTGAAAGCGATTGAAATGTCTGCATCTAGGAGTGACGTTGGGAATTGCCTAAACCATACACTCGATGCTTTTCAGTCCCGCAAAGCAAACGCCACCAGAGTTCCGCCGCGTGGCCGGCCACTCTTGCCTCCGCCAGCTGAAATGACCACATACTGCCGGCCGTTGACGATGTACGTACTCGGGCTGGCGTTGCCGCCAAACGGCAGTTTCGTTTTCCAAAGAATGTCGCCGGTCTCCTTGTCGAACACGCGAAAGGTTTCGTCAGCGGTAGCTCCGATGAAGATCAGGCCTCCGGCCGTCACCAGTGGTCCGCCATAGTTCTCCGTGCCGGTCGGCGGGATTCCCCGGGCGGTCAGTTCGGGGTATTCGCCCAATACAACCTTCCATTTGATCTCGCCCGTGTTGAGATCAACAGCGTTCAGAGTGCCCCACGGTGGCTTTATCGCAGGATAACCTTCGTTGTCGAGCCAGCGACGGAATCCACCAAAGGCATAGGCCGGTCCATCGTCGTCAGCGTCTGCAACTGCTGCTTTGCGCGTCGCTGATTCATCGCTTTTTGGCGTCTGCGGCGCGCCTTTACTGAGCACATAGTCGAGGATCGCGCTGCGCTTGGCCTCAGGCATGTCGGCGTAAGAAGGCATCCGTCCCCCACCTTTCCGCGTGATCTGCTCAATCTCGGCGCGTGTTTTTCGCTTGTCAATGTCGAGCAGCGGCGGAAACTTCAGGTCGAGATTGCCCTTTAGCTCGAGGCCGTGGCAGACGCCGCAAAGAACCATGTAATCGCGCTCGCCCGGTATCAGTCGGGAGCCATCCGCGTGCCGGGTCTCGATCATTTGCATCAGCCACGGCATCTCGTTGATGTTGACGTAGAATATCCCGTTCGGATCAGCCGCGCCGCCGCCCCACTCCATGCCACCGTCGAATCCCGGGAACATCACAGTCTCATTCAGACTCGGTGCCGGGAAGGGCCCAAAGTTGGGCGCGGCCAGAATCCGATCCCGAGTTAGCTGATGGGTCTCGGGCGAAATCTTCGAGGCATCGTCTTGCGTGTAGAGCTGCCGCATCAGTGGTGGTGGCTTGGTGGGGAACGGCTGAGTCGGCCAAGCTTGCTCGCCGACCAAATCGGATTTTGGTACCGGCCGCTCTTCAATCGGCCAGAGCGGTTCGCCCGTGACGCGGTCGAACACGAAGAGCAGCCCGTGTTTGGTTCCCTGTGCGACCGCATAGATCTGCTTGCCGCCGTGGTTGACGGTCAGGAGAACTGGCGCGCATGGCAAGTCCTTGTCCAGCAGATCGTGATGCACGATTTGAAAATGCCAGATCCGTTCGCCGGTGGCGGCGTTCAGCGCGAGGACGCAGTTAGCGAACAGATTCATCCCATGGCGTTTTCCACCATAGAAATCCGGCTCCGCCGTCTTGGTCGCGACGTAAACGATGCCCCGTTTTTCATCCAGCGATTGGCCGCACCAGGGCATCAGACCGGTAGCGGTTTCGTAGGCGTCGGCGGGCCAAGTATCGTAGCCCGCATCGCCAGGCCGGGGGATTAAATGGAAGATCCAACGCTGCTCGCCCGTCCTGACATCGAAGGCCCGAACAGCTCCCTTGCCCCCGACTCCGCCAACGATCAAGACGTCTTTGTAGGCAACTCCAGGCGTGTTCAGGCCCGAGCCAAGATTGATCGAGCCATTGTCACCAAAACCTCGGATTGTCTTTCCGGTTTTCGGATCTAACGCGAAAAGGAAGCCATCGACCGCGGTGAACAATCGCTGCTCCTCGCCGGTTTCATTGGCCCAATAAACCAGACCTCGCTGCCGCGCGCGGCCGGGTCCGGCGCGTTCGTTCACAGGATCCCATTTCCAGAGTTCCTGGCCCGTGGCCGCGTTGAGTGCAACCACCTTGCGCGACGGAGTCGGCGTGTAGAGCCGGCCGTCTAGGATGAGGTTGTTCGCCTGATACTCGTCCGCATCCCCCGTCTCATAGGTCCAAGCAACTTCTAGTTTGGAGACGTTTTCGCGATGGATCTGTTTGAGTGGCGAATAGAGATTGCGCTCTTTACCCCCAAGATACACTGGCCAATCGGCTTCCTCAGCGCAAGTCACGCTTAGCCCGCAGATGCTAATGGCGATCAGGGAGAGTTTGTGGGCGAAAGTAGTTGGCAAATTTCTGACCTTTCTGAGGGAAATGAAAGTTCTTTTTATAACAGACTGGAGGGCATGTGGGGCATCCGCGAGTAGTACGAAAACCGATATCAACCTATTCTACGTGGGCTTAGGGTAGGCGAGTTCCTCGGGCTCCGACAAGGCGGCAACCTGCCTGGGTGGCGCGCACGTTTGTGAGACCGACGCGAATTAGGACATCGATTTCAGCAAGCCTTGAAACGAAGGTTGATGCAACCGATGCAAGTTGTCGTGCTGGCTAACTGGATTCGGTGTTTTGAACGAAGCGGAAAATATTAGCAGATCCTTCGCTCCGGCGTGTCAAACCGGTGCGAGTTCGCGTTGGGTGTCTGATGTGGGTCGTGAGCCAAATTCTAAAGTCGCGTAGGCGACGGCAGTTAATAGCCTGGGGTGGAGTACGCGAAGCGAACGGAATCCCAGGTTACCCCAAGCCCAATGATGTCCTGAGTCGCGAAGCGACGGCACGGTCTTGAACACGATGACGATTCAAAGTGCCGTCGCGTTGCGACTCACGCCTAGCCCGGTTAATCAACCTGGGGTTCCGCTCGATGACTCGCTCCACCCCAAGCTATTGACTGCCGTCGCGTTCGCAACTTCAGAACTCGGCTCACGACACAAGGCAGGTACCCGAACCAACTCGCACCGGTTTGACACGCAGGAGCGTCCAATGGGAGAAGGTTGGGAGTTTCGGACATCGGACGTGGCGGATGCTGCTAGCGTCCGAGCCGACGCTAGCAGCGTCGGCAACGAGTGACGCGGCCACGGAACGTACACTCAGCGATAGAACGGTTGCCAAGTGATCCAGCGCGGTCCGTACTTGGTTGCCGGCTTGCCCACTTCGGTCGCACCTAAGTCGGGCGCGCGGCCTACGAATCCGTCGTTCACTGTCGGCATAACTACGCCTGCATCTACGGCTTTGCTGCCATCCAATTTCTGCGACAAGCAAGTGACTCTGGCAATTGCAAATGACACCCAAGGTGCGGCGTCTGAGTCTCAACCTAACACGCGACGGCCTTGGATCGCGTTCGGGAGTCAGTGTTTCCGTTATCCGGCAGTTTGAGTCGAGCGGCAAGATTTCGCTCGAGTCGTTCATCAAAATTGCGATAGCACTTGGAGCTGGAAGCGAATTCGAGCAGCTCTTCAAAAGTTCGGATTCACAGCAACCCATATCGCTGGACGTACTGCTCAAGCAGTCAAAAGTCCGCAAACGTGGGCGGATCACATGAAGTATGTTCCGGTCAAGCTCTTGAACATATTTCTCGTATTCGGTGATGACCGGGTAGAAGTCGGTCGGCTTGCCCTCGTTCGGCGAAAAATCTACTTCGAGTATGCCCCGAGTTTTATCGCCAGTGGATTGGAGATCTCACCAGCAAAGCTTCCGCTTCAATCTGGTGCTAAAGCACCAGCCACAAGTGTTTTCGACGGACTGTTCGGAGTGTTCAACGACAATCTCCCTGATGGTTGGGGCCGGTTGCTTCTCGATAGACAAGTTCAGGCTCGGGGCATCGCACCCGAAAAACTCGGGCCGCTTGATAGGCTGACGCATGTTGGCAAGTTTGGCATGGGAGCATTGGTATATGAGCCAAGCGAGCCCAAAACATCCAAGCATCCGAATCGACTCGACTTGGACCGGCTAGCCGAAGAGTCAGTAAGAATCTTCGATGGCGAGGTGCAGCAAGTGTCAACCGAGCTTTTTGAGCTATCAGGCTCGTCTGCTGGTGCTCGTCCCAAAATCATGGTTGGAATCTCAAACGACAAGACTCAGTTCCTTCATGGCCAACAGGATCTGCCAACTGGTTTCGAGCATTGGATGATTAAGTTCCAATCGCAACAGGATCGAAGCGATACCGGGAACATTGAATACGCCTACAGCTTGATGGCTCTAGCAGCGGGAATCGAAATGATGCCGACACATTTGTTTTTAGGCAAAAAGGGAGTCGGCTATTTTGGAGTCATGCGATTTGATCGGGTGCTCAACAATCGCGTTCACATGCATTCGCTGTCGGGTCTGATTGATGCAGATCACCATATGCCGTCGATAGACTACGATCACGTTCTGCGGACCACCTACTTCTTGACGAGGGATATCAGTGAAGTCAAGAGAGCGTTTCGAGTGGCCTGCTTCAACGTCTTCGCACACAATCGTGATGACCACGCGAAGAATTTCGCGTTTCTGATGAATCAGCAAGGAAATTGGCGATTATCTCCAGCCTATGATCTCACGTTCTCCAGCGGTCCCGGTGGCGAGCATTGCACGACGGTTCCGGGTGAGGGCAATTCCCCTTCCGCTGAGCATCTTTTATCCCTGGCTGCAACATTCAGCATTCCAGTAAAGGAAGCAAAACAGGCAATCGATCAAGTTCGATCAGCCGTATCGGAATGGAAAAAATATGCCGAGATATCCGGGGTAAAGCGAACGTCCGCAACCTTGATCGCCAAAGAGATCGTTGTTTAATCTAGACACTGAGCGGCTGTTCCATCAGAAATGTTTATGCTGATAACCACAGTCGCCCCTTGAAACGTCTAATGGAAAAGCGAGGATAAGTGTAGTATAATTCAGAGCCCGCAGTTTTCTTGCGTTTTGCAACCTCCCCCCCCAGTACCGTAAGCACGGCTGTCCCAAGCTTGTTTCGCGGCTGTCCCCAAGCTTGTTTGGCTTGATCTGATCCATGTTTGCATTTCCAGTTTCGAGCTTCCCCGAGTGTTCTCGTTCCAGTTGGCTTTTCCTTGCCTTGTTGACCATCGCTTGGACCTCAAGTCAGCTTCTAATTGCAGACGAAGATGGGCTCGCATTTTTTGAATCGCGAATTCGGCCGGCCCTAGTTAAGCATTGCTTCGAGTGTCATTCTACATCTGCGACAGAGATCAGTGGCGGTTTGCTGCTTGATTCCCGTGAGGGTATTGCCAAGGGAGGCGATTCGGGACCCGCCATTGATTTGAAGGATGTCAGCAAAAGTCTCTTGATCCAGGCGTTGCGGCATAAGGATTTGAAAATGCCGCCCAAATCGAAACTCCCGGACACAGTCATTGCCGACTTTGAAAAGTGGATCGCGATGGGTGCGCCCGACCCTCGCAATGACCCCGTAACCAAGCCAAAAAACGAAACCATCGACTGGATTCAGGCCAAACAATTCTGGTCGTTTCGCCAACGCGATCCGATTGGGACTCCGACGGTTCATTCGAATTGGAGCCGCACGCCTATCGATTCGTTCATTGACGAAAAACGATCCCGCGCCGGTCTTGAACCCAACCCCGAGTCGAGCCGAACCACCTGGCTACGGCGAGTGTTCTTAGATTTGAACGGTCTTCCTCCTTCGCCGGACGAAGTAGATGCGTTCGTTCAATCGGAACAGGCCGATGCCTACGAACAAGTGGTTGACCAATTGCTTGCATCGCCAAGATATGGTGAACGTTGGGGACGTTACTGGCTCGATCTGGCCCGCTATGCCGACTCCAACGGTGCGGACGAAAACCATGGCTACCCGGTGGCTTGGCGGTATCGCGATTACGTCATCGACGCACTCAATGCAGACCTGCCTTATAACGAATTTATTATAGAGCAGCTTGCAGGTGACTTGCTGCCCGCCGATTCCGAAGCGGAGCAACGAAGATTGATAACGGCCACTGGCTTTCTAGTGATCGGCCCCAAGATGTTGGCGGAACAGGATAAGCCGAAACTTGTGGCAGACATGGTCGATGAGCAGCTCGACACCATCGGAAAAGTGTTTCTCGGATTAACGCTTGGCTGTGCCAGGTGTCACGATCACAAATTCGATCCGATCCTCGCAAAGGACTACTATGCGCTGGCAGGGATTCTTCAAAGCACCAAGTCGATGGAGCATCTCAACTTCGTTTCGCAATGGAACGAGAGAGATTTGCCCGATGAGGTACTATCCAAGACAATTCAAATTCACCAAGAAAAAATCGACAAGTTCAATTCGGAGATCAATGAAAAGAAGCGTCTCTATTCGGACCGAGCTTTTGAAACGCAGTTGGACTCGCTCTTGGCTGCCATGTCCCATTCACTCCAAACTGACGTATCGCAGGCAAAGCCAATCACAAAGGAATCGGAAAAATGGCAACAGCTTCTTAAAAACGCCCCCGATGCGTCGTCGAAGGAGAACGACTTCCTCAGCCTTTGGCGTCGATTGGTTTCCTTGGAGAAAGATGTGTTCGCCGAAAAAGCGATGACTATTTGGCAAGAGTTGGCTGCGGATGAGAAGAAGCGAAGTGCATGGGACATCAGATTGAGCAAACGCCCACATCCTGCTTCCGTGCAAGAGTTGTTGGACACTTATGCTTCGGTCCTACGCGAAATTTGGGCAGAGGTCCGGGATGCCCCACGCAATGACAAAGGGAAGATTACGTCATCTGAAACCGCTAAACTCTTTAAGCAATTTTTCGGCGGCGAGTTGTTTGTTTACACCGAAAAAATCGAAGAGACGTTGGAAGCAGACGAGAAGAAAAGCTACCTGGAACTGCAAGCTACGACCGAAAAGCTTTTGAAGGAAAAACCTAGTTTGCCTCGCGCGATGGCGGTAACGGAGGGTCCCACTCGCTTTGTCGCCGTGAATGTACGAGGAAATCACTTGCAGACCACCGGCGAACCCTTGGTACCTTCGATTCCGACGGTGTTCCGAGGGGAAACGAATGGCTGGGAATTGACGGGTCCAGAAAAAGGCTCAGGACGACTGGAGTTGGCGAAGTGGATCGCCGACAAGAATCATCCGTTAACAGCTCGTGTCATGGTCAATCGTATTTGGCAAGGACACTTTGCCGAAGGATTGGTAACGACTGCTTCGAATTTCGGACGGCGAGGTCAGCTTCCAACCCACCCAGAGCTGCTCGATTGGCTTGCCAACAAGTTTGTAAAAAACGACTGGTCCGTCAAACGGCTTCATCGGCAAATCGTTCTTTCGTCAGCATACCGGATGGCTTCACACAGCGACCCAGACTCGGAGCTGATCGATCCGGACAATGGAATGCTTTGGCGACAAAACCGTCGGCGCATGGAAATTGAGGTCCTTCGCGATGCATTGCTTGCGATTGGCGCTGTTTTGGATTCAAGTTTGGGAGGGGCGCCTCGAAATGCAACGACAGCCATGATAAAGAACTTTAGCGGAACCGAGAACGTTGGCTGTGTTCGCCGCACTGTGTATCTCGACATCAATCGGGCTGCGATGTCCGACTTCTTGATGACGTTTGATTACGTGGAGCCGGGCGTTTCCGTGGAACGTCGCCCAGCGACGATCGTTCCTCACCAGTCTTTGTTTATGATGAACAATCCGCTCCCGTTGGAGATTGGTAAGCAATTGGCGACGCGTGTTCATTTGGAACAAAGCAACGATCTTGCGCGTTTGGCCACAGCAACGCGGACGGTGTTTGGACGAACTCCAAAAACCAAGGAGATCGAAGCCATTCGAGAATTTTTGCTAAGCGTTTCCGTCGATCCCGACCAGGCTGCCTTAAAACCAAGCCTTGCATCTATGAATTCGAGCCTGGACGACTGGGTTCGAGTGTGTCGATCACTCCTATTGGCGAATGAGTTTCTCTATGTCGATTAGAAGCAAATTGAGTTCACTCGGGGATCTCCACTCATTTGGATTCCCACTCCCACGTCGTCAGTTGTTAAAAAACGTCGGCAATGGATTCGGCGCATGGATGCTTGCGTCATTGCTCGACGAGCCAAAAGCGCAGGCCGAGTCAAAGGACGGATTGCATTTTCCAGCCAAAGCCAAACGGGTCATCTTCCTATTCATGCATGGCGGCCCATCGCATGTCGATACTTTTGACTATAAGCCGATGCTTGCCAAGGACGACGGCAAGCCCTTGCCGTTCGACAAGCCTAGAGTTCAATTCGCCCAAACCGGAAACTTGCTGAAGAGCCCGTGGGGCTTCAAACAATATGGTCGGTCGGGTGCTTGGGTAAGCGATCTCTTTCCAGAAGTCGGCGGATGCGTCGACGATCTTTCTTTCATCAAGTCGATGCATGGTTCGAACGAGGCGCATGGAGGAGCGTTGTTGAAGATGCACACGGGGAGCGATACCTTTGTCCGACCAAGTATGGGGGCCTGGATCAGCTACGGACTCGGTTCCGAAAATGAGAACCTACCAAGCTTCATCACGATCAACCCAACGCTCGGGCACGGCGGAGTTCAAAATTTTGGTTCCGCTTTTTTGCCAGCCGACCATCAGGCAACCCGCATCGGCAGCAAGCGAGCAACGGCGAAGGGCGCGGAGATTAGCAATGTGAGCAATGCGATCCTTTCATCGCGCGAAATGCGTCAGCAACTGGACTTGGCACAATCGCTCAATCGCGCCTATTTAGACGACGTTGGAGCCGACAAAAACCTTGAGGCAAGAATTCAGTCGATGGAATTGGCCTTCCGGATGCAAACGGAAGCACCTAGCGTCATGGACATCAGTCGCGAAACCGCTGCGACCATGCAATTATACGGCATCGACCAACCGAAGACGGAAAACTTCGGGCGGCAATGTCTGTTGGCCCGACGCTTGAGTGAATCTGGCGTGCGATTCGTGCAAGTGAGTCACAGTTATTGGGATCAGCACGACGAGTTGAAGGAAAAACACCAGGAGCTAGCCTTGGAGGTCGATCGACCGATCGCAGGCCTTTTGAAGGACCTGAAGGCCCGAGGATTGCTAGAGGAGACGTTGGTCATTTGGGGTGCCGAGTTTGGCCGCACACCGACCGCGCAAGGTAAGAATGGCCGAGACCACAACCCTCACGCATTTACCTATTGGATGGCTGGCGGGGGCGTCAAGAAAGGATTCTCTTATGGTGAAACCGATGAGTATGGTTTTTATGCACGAGAAAACCGGGTACATGTTCACGACTTCCACGCAACGCTCCTTCATTTGCTGGGCATCGACCACGAAAAACTTACCTATCGCTACGGTGGTCGGGACTTCCGTTTGACGGACGTCCATGGAACCGTAGTTCACGATTTGTTTGCGTAGACCGTGGCGGATGCTGCCAGCATCCGAGCTGCTAATATCTGAGTTGCCAGTGTTTGTTTGCCAGTGTTTTAGCCGACGCTAGCAACGTCGACCACGGCATTGAATGACCCAACCGATCGAGTCCAAGAAACCATGCCGAAAATACTAATCGCCGAATGCAAACAGGAGGTCTCGACCTTCAATCCGCATCGGAGCAGCTATGAGGACTTTACCATTCGTCGCGGGGAAGCAATATGCGGATACCATCGAAGCGTCGGTAACGAAGTTGGCGGTGCCCTGAGTGTTTTTGACGCCACCGAAGGAGTTGAGCTGGTTCCGGCTTATAGCGCCTGCTTCATTACTTCGGGCGGTACGTTGGACAAAGCGTCTTGGGAGCGAATCGCGGCAGAGTTTCTGCAAGCGATACGCGAAGCACCACCCGTCGACGGAGTGTATTTTTGCATGCACGGCGCGATGGCCAGCGTGGAGGAGTATGATCCGGAAGGCTGGCTATTGGCGGAAACTCGCAAGATCCTCGGCGAAAAACTTCCGATTGTGGTCTCCCTTGACCTACATGGCATCCTGACGGATCAAATGCTTACTCATAGCGATGCCATCGTGGCTTACCATACCTATCCCCATGTCGATTTCTCTCATACCGGGGAGCGTGCGGCCCGCTTGCTGCTTCGGATCCTGTCCGGGAACGTCAAACCAGTAACAGCCAAAGTGGCCATTCCGGCGCTTGTTCGAGGCGATGAACTGATCACTGCGACTGGGCTCTTCGGGCAGAGTATTCGGATGGCTCAAGAAGTGGAAACGGGTCCGCGAGGGCTTTCCGCCGGAATGTTCATCGGCAATCCCTTTACGGATGTGCCTTCGCTTCAGACGTATAGCTTCGTGGTAACTGACGACGACTACGCGACGGCTGAGCGTGAAGCGATTCGCATAGCCAACCGATTTTGGGAAGATCACGAACAGATGCAGGTACCCTTAGTCAGTCTTGATGACATGGCTCGAATTGTCAAGGAAAATCAAGCTGGAACTGTCGCGATAGTGGATGCGGCCGACGCGACGAGTTCGGGGGCGTCGGGCGATAGCAATGCCGTGTTGCGAAAGCTGCAGGAATCGGGCTACACCGGTCGCACGCTCTTGCCAGTGGTCGATGAGCGTGCCGTTCGAATGGCGATGGACGCCGGTATCGGTGCGACCATTCGAACATGGGTTGGCGGTTCACTCGATCCTCATCGGTTTCAACCCCTTCCCATTCAAGCGACGGTTCGGTTGCTTTCGGATGGCCGATTCCGAAGCGAGTCGTTCGGCGAACTATGGTCGGCAGGCGCAACGGCGGTGCTTGAGTCGGAAAACTTTACCCTGGTGGTGAGCAGTCGAGCGGTGAGTTTGTACGATAGGTCCTTTTTTTATGCGCAGGGCCAGGACCCAAAGGACTTTGATTCGGTGGTGGTCAAATCGCCGCATTGCCAACACCACATGTATGCCGATTGGTGTGCTCGAATGTTATTGGTGGATGCACCTGGTTCGTCGAGTGCCAACCTACGTTACCTTGGTCATCAGCGATGTCCACGTCCCATTTTTCCTTTGGACTCCAACGTCCAATTCAATCCAGTGGCGAAACGATTTCAACGAGGCGTTCGATAACGATGAAGATACGAGAGATTCGCTGCGCTGGTTTGCGAGGCGCCACCCCAGAAGGTGGCTGGAGCAATGAGCTTCGTCCGGACGACTGCGTCCACACCTTGATTGCAGTTCATACGGATGAAGGGGCCATCGGACTGGGGAGTGTGTTTACCAACGACGACTTGGTGCGGGCTTCGCTGGCGGTTTTGGAGCCTCACTATCGCGGCGAGAATGCACTAGAACCGGAACGCGTTAGCGAGAAACTACATCAAAATATGTTCTGGCTTGGTCGAGGGGGCTCGATCACGCATACCATCAGCGGCATCGACATTGCACTTTGGGATTTGCTTGGCAAGGCGACGGGACAGCCGGTGGGACGATTGCTTGGGGGAAGATATCGCGATCGCGTGCAGCCTTATGCGTCGCTGTTGATGGATGAGCCCGAGAAACTGCGGGATCATCTTTTGTCGGTGAAAGCCCAAGGGTTTCGAGCCTTTAAGATTGGTTGGGGGCCGTTCGGTCGCCGCGATGGTGCTACCGACGAAGCGATTGTCAAAGCCGCTCGCGATGCGATCGGGGCTAATTGCCATTTGATGGTCGACGCGGGTGGGAGCGACGCTTACTGGACAAACGGATACAAGTGGGCTCTCAACACATCCAAGATGTTAGCTGACTATGAGGTCTATTGGTTTGAAGAGGCGCTTCAGCCGGATGCGCTCGAGGACTACGTGAAGCTGCGTGAGCATTCGCCGGTCCCAATCGCTGGAGGCGAGGTCCTCACCCGCCGACAGGCCTTTCAACCGTGGCTGGAGGCGCGAGCGTTCGACATCGTTCAGCCCGACGTGACCAAGGTGGGTGGCATCAGCGAGGAACGTCGTATTGCTTGGATGGCACAGGAATATGGAGTGCGTTTCATTCCTCATGGTTGGAACACGGCGGTCGGCTTGGCCGCGGACCTGCAACTCGCATCGGCCTTCCCTGGGACTAATTTTGTCGAATACTTGACGGGGTCACCGTTCATTGACGACCTCGCGGACGGCGGTTGGCACTTGGATGCAGACGGCATGTTGGACATTCCAGTCCAACCCGGCTTGGGACTGGAGCTCGATCATGATGCGTTGAAGAGATACACAGGCAATGCGGACTTGCTTCGCACCTGATGCTGAGAGTGGAAGCAATGTGGACGAGCGAGGCCCTTCGCTCGTTTTGACTTTTATGAACTGGCAAGATCGAATAGGTATCGACCCATTTTCATACGGAGCGGAGCAAAATAACGCTATCCGCAACTGACTCCAGTGAATGATTCTAAAATCGTGCCGCACGGGTTCGGCAGGAGCATTACCCCACTCCTGTAAACACCTTTTCGATGCATCTGCGTTTGAAAACAACGGGAGTGCGAGGCTCCTGCCGAGCTTGCGACGCAGAGGTTCGGCAGGAGCCTCACCCTCCCGGGCTGTGAATTCGTTGAGCGAGGTCAATGTAAGCATGTTTTCAGGGGCCGCCTCACCCACGCGGGCCAAAGCCCGGAATGGTCCCTGTGCTGGAGCCGAAGGCATTTACCTCTGCGCCCAACTGTCGGAGGAATTGCACGTAAAGATTGCAGAGCGGCGGGTTCTTCTTTGGGTCGAAGGCAAGATGCTGACCGTGTTGAAAGCCGCCACCCGCTGCGATAATCGGCAGGTTCTTGTTGTCGTGGCTACTGGCGTTGCCCAAATTACTGCCGAAAAGCACAATCGTACGGTCAAGCAGTGTTCCTTCTGCCTCGCGAGTGCTTTTTAGCTTGGTGAGCAATTCTCCAAAGAGCTGCATCTGCTGGACTTCGATCACCCGAAGCTCAGCTAACTTGGCTGGGTCCTGTCCGTGATGAGATAGGTTATGCCAATCTTGCGTGACACCAGCAATCACGGGTACCGCGTTGAGTCCATTGAGCGCAAACGTGATGAAACGGGTCGAATCGGTCTGCAGCGCAAGGTGCATCAAATCGATCATCAATCGCACGCGTGAGGGTACCTCGACCGAACTGGCAATATCGACGGGCGACTTGGCATCGACCTTCGGCTTTGGGCGGCGTGACCAATCCTGAGCCTTGATCATCCGCTTTTCCACTTCGCGGACTGAACTGAAATACTCTTCCAGCTTTTGCTTGTCCTGAACGCCCAGACCCTTTTGAAAACCCTTGGCCTCATCCATGATAGTGTCCATGATGCTCTGCCCCTGCTTGAGCCGCTGTACCTGGGTATCGATCTCCTTGGGAGTGCCATCGACGAACATGCTTTTGAAGACTCGCGATGGACGTTCCTCCGCAGGAATCGCCACGCCGCTACGAGTGAAGGAAAGTCCGCGGCTTGATGACGAAGCGAGCACGAGCGATCCAAACCGCGTATCGGGCACAAGCTGCTCGATGGCGAATTGATCGAGCGAAATCGTGTTCTTGAAATTGTCCGCACGCGGGTGTGGAGCCGAAGTGAGGTAACACAACTCGGCAGGGTGGCCACCGTCGACTTCCGGGTGCGAGAGCCCTGAGAAAACCGTGAAGTCCTCTCGAAAGTCCCGTATCGATTCGAGATAGGGAGTCAATTCATAATCACGGCCCGCCATTGCCGGAAATAAATTCGGAGTGTGCAACCCAAGCATCGTATTGATGCAAATCATCCGTCGCGGCGGCTCGCTTGATTCAGCTTGAGCTTGTCGTTGCCCCATCGCCTCCAGCAGTGGCAGGGTCATGGTTACACCCGCCCCTCGCAATAGCATACGGCGGGAGAATTTATTGAAAGTGGTCATGCTTCATTCACTTCTTTTGAAAAAGAGGACTGGCGATAACGGCATGAACGATGGAACGCAGTCCGTAATCGGACGCCTCTGTCTCTTCGAGTATCTTGTTCAGGTCTTGGTAGTCATCGAAGCTGACCGGCTGCCCAGTTGAATAGGTAACTAGTTTCTCCGTGATGCAGCGAGCGATTTGCTTGGGATGTTTTAAAAGTAATTTCTTGAACTGGGCAGGATTCGAAAACTTCTGACCGTCGGCCATGGTATCTCTAGCGTCAATCTGTCGTCCTACCCCGTATTGATAAGCCGCGAGGTACTTGGCCAATGGCCCCATTCGATTGTTGACCCATTCCTTTCGATCGGCCACCACACGGTAACGCTCCCGCCAGCCACCGATGACATCGTAGTTCTCTAGTGCGAATCCGGGCGGGTCGATTTGTGTGTGGCAGTGTGCGCAGCTTTGTGTTTCTCGGTGTTTTGCGAGTTGCTCACGGATGGTTGTCGCGCCTCGAATGTCTGGCTCGACTGCGGGAACGTTTGGTGGCGGTGGAGGCATCTGCCTACCCAAGATACGATCGAGGATCCAAACACCGCGAGGGACTGGCGATGTTGTCGTACCATTGGCGGTGACTTTGAGGACGCTTGCATGCGTCAACACGCCACCTCGATGAAATTCCGGTTTGAGCAATACTTTGCGAAACGCGACGCCGTGTACATCTGGAATGCCGTAGTGGCTCGCAAGCCGGCCATTGAGCATCGCAAACTCAGAGTCAACGATGTTTCGCACGCTTAGATTTTCCTTTAACAACTCATCGAAAAAGAGTTGCGTCTCCCGTACCGATGACCATTGCAACTGTTCTTCAAATTCTGGATAGAGCGTTTTATCGGGGGTGGTTGCGGTGATGTCACGCAGGCCCAGCCATTGTCCAGTGAAATTCTCAGTGAATGCTTTCGCTCTCGGATGCTGAAGCATTCGCTCTACCTCCGATCGTAACACATCTCTCTGTTGCAACGTACCGCTTTGCGCAAATTGGAGCAGAGTCTCGTCCGGCATCGTGCTCCAATGGAAATACGAGAGTCGCGAGGCCAACGCGTAATCGTCCAGCAAGCCGGGCGACTCTCGAAAGTAAAGGAATTTCGGCGACGCCAGCACGGCTTTGTAACCTGTTCGCAAGGCGGTTTCAAAAGGTTGTCCAGCCTCCATCGATTCGGCGATGAGCTTCGCAAACGGTTGCACTTCGGATTCCGTGACCGGTCTCCGGAAGGCCTTTGGAAGCAACTCTCGCAACAGCCTAACTGCATCTGCGTGCGTGCCTTTTTTCGGATCCACATCCCCGAAAACTCGGCGGTAACTTTCGGTCGGCCAGGCTTCTGGTAACGGCCCTTCGACTTCGATCCAGTGAATGTGCAAACCCGGTCCCGGGTACTCGGGCATGGTCTCGTGCTTGAGATAGACGAATGGCAACGCGACTGGCGTGACCTTGATCGTATCATTCTTCGCGGCTAGTCGTTCTTCGAACTCGATGACCGTAGGCGCACCAGGCGGTGCGTCGAAGTAACCCAGGTGCCTCGAAAAGTTGCCGCTCACGACAAAATTGCCAAGCAGTGCCGCGAACGGCAATGGCGTTGCGGAGTTGTGGGCTGAGGCTGCGATTCGGAATCGGTAGCGGCCAGGTGCTGGAGCCTTGAACTGCCGCAGGTCCGACGCGGAATCGCCGCTGTTGCGAAACAGGATGACTCCTTCATCGCGTTTCCACGCTCCAGCCACAAACCACTGAGGGAGCGAATCGTAGAGGTCGAATCGCTCCGTTTTGCTATCGAGCTTGTGAACCGGGGCAATCGCTTCGGTGAGGACGGCATCCGCCGCGTCGAGGTATCGCTCCATGAGCACAGGCGAAATGTTGAGCGCGGCACCTACGTTATCAAATCCGTGTGAGATGGAATCCTCTGGCAGCTGCTCCTTTACCGAAACGTTTACTTGGAAGAGATCGATGACAGTATTCTCATACTCAACGCGATTAAGACGCCTCAATACCACGCGTCCTTCGATTCGATGCTTGGCCGAAGCCTCATTCAGCCGAGCGGTAAGCTGTTTCACAAAGTCTGCAAGATGATCCGGTTTAGGTCTTGGTTCCGTGTCGGGAGGCATGTCACCGGATTGCACTCGCGAAACGATCTCCCGCCATCTTTTGAAGGTCGAGGGATTGGCGAGGTCGGCGTCCAACTGATCCAACCGCAATTCGCCGTTCGACTTATTGGGTCCATGGCAAGGCAGGCAGTTTTCTATAAAGAACGGCTCGACGGTGCCAGCACTGTCTGCAGCGACGAGCGCACTGGCCTTCGCTCGGAGAGTCGCGTTAGCGCAAGCCAATTGCAGTATGAGCAATCCAAAGCGATTGAGGACTTTCCTGCTGAACAAGTTGTTTTGTACTCCCAATCAAGCTGTTGCAAATCATATTAATACCATCAGGCCGGTCGAGCCCACCAACGTCCATTATAACACAGCAGAACCCCCGGCACGAAGCATAAAGCCGACAGCATACGAATGCCCCCGAGTTTTACTCGGGGGATATTTACCATCCCTCTAGAATAGGTGGTCCGAACCCTTGGCGCGAAGGACGACCGAATGCTCCTTCGCTCATTGCGCTCTTAAATTAAGACCCATCCGGTTCTGAGCGAGGGCCTCGCTCAGCTACATCACCGCGTGACGTATTCACCGCTGCCGCGGGCTGCCGTCTGGCTTTGCGTGTTGGAAGGACTCGAAGGAAGGTACATGATCGACTCGCTGGATCCGGTATGTTCTTTGAGCTGATTGGCAACGCTGCCGGAAAGAACGGGGCCCGAGCCCATCACCGACCAGTGCTGATGGTCGCTTCGAGCGAGCGCGAAACCGGAATTGATAACCGGTTGTTTGGACTTGGCATCGGTGGCGATAATCGCCAATTTTGCCGTACCCATCGCCTTCTTGCGTTCGTAGAAATTGACTTTCGGAACGCTTCCCATCAAGCCCAGTGGTATTTCTGGAGTGCCCACGACCATCTCGGTTCGATCTGTGCCAACGCCGCCGGATGCGACTTCCATCACGATCTCCGCGTCTTCCGCCTTGTCCACCAACGTGCAGTGATTTGCCAACAGCTTCGATCGCATGCTAAGCATCACATAGTTTTTGTCGACGCAATCGAGCAGATCTGTCTTCAGAAAGACCTTCGCTCCGGACACTGGTCGGAAGTCGACCTTGGCAAGCGATTGATCGACCGCGTTGCTGATGAGCAGTTGTTCAAGTCCCGTTCTGGCCGTGTCGGATTCTTTCATCGAAGCACAACCAAGAAATGGGATGCAACCACCGACCAACAACCATCGAACGTATCGCTTCATGATCTATCGCTTCCATGCGAAAAGCCTGAACTAACCATTCTGCCTAGATTACCATAGGAGCGATCTTTCTCGGGCAGTTACTAGGGTTTCGTAAATTTCTTCCTACAAGTCAATAGGGGCAGCCACAGATGGCTATTTTTTGGGGCGAACCCAGGTTGCAACCACAGCTGGTCTCCATCTTGGCTGAAGCTTGCGACGGACCCAGGTTACGCCGCCTTCGCGGCGACCCTGGGCTCTGTTGTTAAACCGCTTCGCGGTGATAGACACATGTGCGCCGCCTTTGCGGCGACACGGGCTCTGTTGTTAAACCGCTTCGCGGTGATAGGCACCTTCACTCCCATACGTATCGTTCATCAATTTCCAAGCCATACTTCGCGCATAGACGGCGAAACTCATCTTGGAACGATTCCTGGCGATGGTGGTCCTCTTGGTTTTTGATATAGCTTACAAGTGCCTCGACGTGATTTGGACTGATCGAGAATGCGGGTAGCCACTTTGCCAATAGAAATCCCTTATCGACAACTCAATCTTTGCCCACTCGGACGACTCTTTTTTCAATTCCCGAATTAACGTCGATATATTGATCGTCTTGCCAAGCCGACACAGCAGATGAACATGATCCGCCACACCTCCAACGACAATGGCTGGCGATTTTTGTTAATTGCAAGTTCCGGCCAACTAAGCGTGCATACGCTCGCGCAGAGCATTACTGGAAAGCAGTGGCTTGCGCAATTTGGTGGAAAAGACGATGTGAACATAGAGCTGAACCAGCGATTGTCCCATTGCAACTCCTTTTCTTTTTGTTTGCCATGTTGGATCGACTTATTCTAAACGAGGATGCTGCACTACGCCGAAGGCGTAAGACAACAGAGCCCAGGGTCGCCGCTCAAGCGGCGCACCCTAGGTCCGCAACAAACGCCCCTCCAACCCCAACGGGGTTGGACACGCGGACACGCGGACACGCGGAGGGCCGCTATTGTCGGACCCCGTTGGGGTCCCGCGCACGCGTTGGCGGCGGACCCAGGGTGCGCCGCCTTCGCGGCGACCCTGGTCTCTGTTGTTAAACCGCTTCGCGGTGATAGGCACATGTGCGCCGCCTTCGCGTCGACACTGGCCGCAAGTTTTGGTTTCGACTGTTTGTCCCACGAGGCGATTCGTCAGGGGCAAAGCAACTATCGAACCGGAAGTTTGCCATTGAAACTATCGCAGTCGCAACACATCGATATTCCCATTTCGGATGGGCATAGCTACAATCCAGTGAGCAGAAAAGGCAAGCTGGAAAGGCAGAAAGGGGTCAGGGTGCGTCGGCGCAAGCCGGAGAGAGGTAGCGAATGAAAGAGTCGTACGAGGAAAGACCTAGCCAGTCACCTTGGCCTCGAGTGATGCGTGTGTTCGGGCAACCGACGCATCGAAGCGTTCACAGAGGTACAGCCG
>JANMLD010000025.1:0-1871 GCA_031372345.1 Pirellula sp. | reverse complement strand
TTAGGTCTCGAATTGGACAGGAAGTTCCACTCAGCAATCGCTACGTGCGAGGCCAACGGGCAATTCTTGTCTCCGTCGACGGTGAAACCGCGACGCTTCAATTTCCCAATGGCGCAACGCTCGCCAAAGTACCACTTAGAGATTTAGTGGACGACAGCGGTTACTGGAAACCTTAATCATCTAATTATTTCGAATTCACTTGAGCATTGACCTAAGTTGTCACCGGCTCAGCTGATAATGAATGTGTTGGGACGCGGCAGACCAACAATTCCCGCACTGCCGCAGCAATCGAACTAAAGGAAGAATCAAAATGCTAGTTCTAAGTCGCAAAGTTGGTGATAAGTTGGTTATCGACGGCAACATCACCGTGGAAGTCGTTAAGATCCAAGGCAACCGGATCTCCCTCGGCATCGTTGCCCCGTCTAATGTCAAAATCCTTCGTGGCGAGTTAGCCGAACAGCAAGCCAAGGCGCAAATTGTGGAACTAGTTGTTGAAGATGGATTGTTGGTGGCTTGCTAAACTCAAAAGTGGTTTGAGTACAGGCTAACCACGACCACCTTCGCAGCAAGTCTCGCATATCCTGTGACACTTGGAACATTGCAGCTTCGCGCGGATGTCAATCAGTGATCCGCCACAAACTGGGCAAGCCGGTTGGCACGGCTTTTCGCTCTTCTTAATTTTTGCTTCTGCAGCGTTTCCACTTGGCATGTTCTCTTGTTGGAACTTCATGGGATGAGACCTCTATTTCGATGATCGCTCAATTGAAAGACTGACAAGTATACAACTTCCATCGTCGATGACGTTGAGTCCAGCGTCCCTTGCAGCCTGGCTTCCTTTGGAATCCTCTGCTCCGGGTTGCATCCAAATATTCTTGACGCCCGCGGCGATTGCTTGTTGGATAACCTGACGTGTAACGTGAGGCGGAGTGACGATCGATAGGGACTCTGGGACAACGGGTAGCTCTGCGATCGAGGCAAACGCTGGATGGCCTTCGACTTCGGGTGCTGTCGGATTGAGCGGATATGCGGTGCGACCCGAGGCGATGATCGCACGGAATACTTTGTTTCCGTACTTGGATCGGTCTTGCGATGCGCCGGCCACAGCGAACGTGCTTGCTTTCAAAAATACTTCGATTTTATTCATTGAGGATGGAGACTTTTGCTGGGTATCTGCGTTTATACGTATGTCGGGATGTGGGCTTGCTGCAAGAATTTTGGTGAACCTAGAAAATTCAGCGAACCAATTCATCTTAGCGACGTCTATCTTCCTGTACACGCTACAAGGCGTGGTTAGGAATCTGAAAAGCGAACAATCACTGGATACGAGATCATGACTTCAATACGGCTGAGTACCGAACGATTTAATGGATATGAGGGTAGTATCGCGTCGCAAGACGTGAATCATCTCCCCTGTGTCCATTTGAATGGGCATCCATATCGGAGGTAACACTCGGCCGTACTAACGAAGCAAACGTTGGCGAACCCGGTGTTACCCCAAAGTGACACCGGGTTTTTTCGTGCCTTTTTCCAACGTTTTACATGCAGATGGACTGGTAGCTGAGATGGTATAGCGCTGGCCTGAAGAGCCGGAAAGGAGGGTTCGAGCACCTCCCAGTCCACTTTGAGAAGTTTGAATTGCGAAGTTCGAAGTTTGAAATTTCACACTTCACACTTCGAACTTCATCTGGCTCGTTCAACTTCTGGTGAGGTTGCTGGTCTTTCAAGCCAGATAGGTCGGGTTCGAATCCCACACGAGTCACTGACATAACTAATGGGCTTGCCGACGGGTCGGCGCTTTGACTTGCAATCAAGGCTACAGGGTTCAACTCCCTGCAGGTCCACTGACAAAACAACTATCGGGCGTGAAGTGT